>NZ_CP037940.1:604130-906195 GCF_004358325.1 Periweissella cryptocerci
TATATTGTTGCGCAAAACTCCCCGTGTGTACCCCGAAAGCAACTGTATAAACCGAATCAATGTAGACAAGTGGTTCACCTGGTTTCACGTCGTCAAACGTATGCACATATGGCAAGTAACCACTATAACGTTGTTCACCCTTATGCAAAACTTCCACATGAATCAAGTCACCCAATTGTACTTGTAATTCTTTGAACGCTTCCAAACTAATGTTAGACCAGAGACTGCCGAAATTAACATCCGTAATATCGACATTACCTTCAATTGCCCCATCTTCAACGACTGGTAAATTCAATGGTAATTGCACAATTGCATTGGGATCAAGCGCTGTACCCAATTCTTCAAACGTCACTTGACCACTCGCCAACCGCGCCCCATTGTACGCATAAATGTCACGCCCATGGAAAGTTGAACTTTCTTCAGAACCTGGTAACCGTTGTGTTGTTTCATCCAAAACGCGGACGGCTTCAATACCGTAATTAGCCGCTAAGTGTGTTAACGTCCCATTATCTGGGGTCACAACATAATGGCCACTCTTCAATTTAGCCACAATGCTCAAGCGTTTTGAACCGACACCTGGATCAACCACTGAGACAAATACCGTGCCCGGTTCCCAATACTTTACAGTCTGTGACAATCGAAATGATCCTTCAAAAATATTAAACGGTGTAATTCCATGAGTTAAATCTGAAACTGTAATCTCGTCTGAAACGCCGTAAGCGACACCGTACATTGAGCTAACCGCCCCATCTTGTAATCCAAAATCTGTTTGTAATACCAAATACTTACTCATCGCTCAATTCCTCCAGTCGCCAATCGGCTTAATAAATAGTGTTATCCTGACCACATCTTCAATTCAACATAGCAGTTAAAAATCACGTAATCAGCAAAATTGAAACAAAAAAAACGCCCTTCGCCAGCATTAAACTGACAAAGGACGTTATTAAACGCGTTACCACCTTAGTTTCTAGGCATCTCGCAATAGCCTAGCTTAACAAGACTGGCATCGGGGCACGACTCCCCAATCCCAATCTTTTACGCTATAATGGGCGTAACCCATTACCAGCTTACACAAGTGCTCGCTGATAACATACTCCAAGACCATCTTCGTTAGTGCTTGTACGCTGGCTTTCACCTTCTCCAGCTCGCTAATAGTACGCGCTTAAAAACTACTCATCTTTTCCAAGTAAATTTATGATGTTATTTATATTACGGGCAATTATTATAATTGTCAAATGTTTTTTAATTTTATTTTAATCTGCCTTTTCATAAACTTATCACAACTATCCGTTATACTAGTAATAAACAATGAAAAAGCGAGGTATTACTATGGGAATTTTAGCTAATTTCAAGCACCGTTCCGCCAGTAAAATGGCTCGGCAACGGACAATCACTTCTTCTAACATCCAATTTGGCAATGCGATTTTGCAACACGATCCAGTTGTAATCGCTGAAGGTACTTTAGCAACGCTGTTAAAGCCTTTTGCCGATATCCATCAACAAAAGAGCCCAGTCATTGGTATTGCCCCCAGTGATTTTTCCGAATATGAACTCGCACCGCTGTATATCAACGAGCTCATTACCAAAATTGGTAAATCCGAACTGTATGAATTATTGGAAGAATATGTCGTTATTGAAAATAACACCGCAATTACATTTGGTTTCCGCCCCGATGTGATTAAAGCAGGTAAGTAAAAAAGGATTGAGACTTTTGAAGGGCTCCAAAAAACTTAGACAATTTAATATTTATGCCGCAAGGGCTTGATTCCGAATTTCAACAGGGGTCAAGCCCTTGTTTTTTCGTGAGATGCGAACGTTGTTGAACCGTGAGACATATCGCGAAAAGCTTTCTTTGAATTGATTAATTGATACGAATTCTTTTCGCCAAATGAATTCACGTTTAGCCAAGCTAAAGAAACTTTCCATTGGCGCATTATCCAAACAGTTTCCTTTACGAGACATACTTTGAATTAAACCTACTTCATCTAGACGGTTTTGGTAACGTGGAAGTTGATACAGTGTTCCCTGGTCGCTATGCAGAATTGGTTGGACGCCATCAGGTATACTTGTAATTGATCAACACAGGCGGTTACTTGTGCCATATTTGGTGACGTCCGAATATCATATGCCAATATTTCTTTGCTATACATGTCGATAATCGCAGCTAAATATAGTTTGGTACCTAATAAATTTATTTGAGTCACATCAGTGGTTAACACGGTGTACGGCTGTGTAACCACAAACTTACTCTTACGCCCACTTGTAACTACGTAGTCACGACGAACTAGGTTCTCAGCGACTTTTCCGTGCTCTCCTTTGTAAGATGAAAACTTGAACGCATAATGCGGCGGACAGTTTCATCATCGACATAGCCAAATAAGAATAGTTCATCTTGGATCCGGCGATAACCATAAGTTTCATCACTACCAGCGTAAAGCCATTTAATAAGATCTTTGACTTCACTATATTTGTCGTAATTCAAACGTGCTCGATTGTAGTAAAATGTCTTGCGATTTAAACCTACGAACTCAAGTAAATCTTCCAGTTTGAATTGATGCCTTAACGATTCAACTACTTGCGTAAGTTCTTTATTCGTTGCTTTTCCATCGCCAAGGCTTCTAATTTTTTTGAGACCGCTAGCTCCAATTCGGCACGGTAAAGTCGCTGTTTTAACTCTAGATTTTCTTGAATTAACTTGTCAGTTTCAGATTTAGGTTGTGGTTTAGGATTTGTCATATGCTTATTAGGCCTGCCTCGCTTGGCTTTTAGCGCATCAATTCCGCCTACATCGAATCGCGTTTGCCAGTGAATCACCATACTCGGTTCAATGTCGAATTTAATCGCAGTTTCTGTAATGCTTAAGCCATTAGTTAACATGTAGTCTAATATAGATAGCTTTTCATTACCATCAAAAAATCTCTTTGATTGCTTACGCTTTAATGAATCAAAACCATGAAGTTCTGCTTTTCTGATCCAACGCCTTATCACTGAATCAGGAATGTTATATTTCTTACTCAATCCGCGCTGGCTAATACTTCCAGTTCGATATTCTTTCACTATCTCAATTTTTTGTTCGATTGTATATTTTGCCATAATAAAAGGGCTCCAAGTCAGTTAGATTTTGTCTAACTTTCTTGGAGCCCTTCACTTTTGTGTCTCAATCCTTTTTACTTGGCCTAATATGCAAATTTATCAGGATTTATTCTAGCGCGGAATTATCGTTTTTGTACTTTTCAATAATCGAATTACTGAGGTACTATTGTCAGCATTGTTTTCTATGCTTCCGTGGCTTATGGTTCGTAACTATTTTTCGCTAGTTTGAACAATATTCCTAACTAACGAAGTGCCGGTAATTTACTGGCACGCAGTGGCTAATTTTATTAAATCCTACGTCAGACAAAACAGAACCATTTATCATTGTTAATCCGTGTAACTGAAACGACCGCCATGTACTTCCGAAATATTATATGTCAAGATAAACGCTTCCGCATCTATTTTGTGTACTTGTCGCAACAAACTACCGTAGTCTTGATTATCAATTACGACCATCAACATTTCCTTGTTATCATCGGTATAACCACCTTTGACATCAAAAATTGTTAAACCATGTTGATCATCCGACTCATTAACCATCTCCTTGAGCGCTTCAAGTTTGTCATTACTCATAATATAGATAACTTTCTTACGATCAAGACCAGTTTCGATGTAATTCATCACAATTGAAGTGATTACTAATGAGAACACCGCCAAGATGAACGCTTCCCAACCGGCGACAAAAATATTTCCGACACAGACAATCGTATCAATTGCTAATAAAGTTGTTGCTGTGTTCATCCGGAAGTACTTTTTCAAGATCAATGGCGGTACTGTTGTCCCACCACTTGATGAATCAATTCGGTAAAGAATTGAAATCCCAACGGCAAATACTCCACCACCAACAATTACCCCAAGTAATTGATTAGATACAACTTGGAAACTTGGCGTAATTGCCAAACAGACTGGCAAAATGAAACTACCAAGAATAATTTTCATCACCATTTTACGATTTAGAAAAACCGCCGCAAGGATAATCATTAAGATATTAATGACTAATACGGTAACTGCCCGATTAAAGCCAAATGTTTCAAATAATAAGATGGCAATCCCGGTTGCACCGCCCGCAGCGACCTTAGCTGGTGCATAAAAGAGATTAATACTGACCGCAATAATTTCTAACGCCACAATCATGGCAGCTATCTGCATAATGTTATTTGATTTGATTTTTTGTTCCAAAGAAAGGCCTCCACTTATAATTTCTATTAATACTAGTTTATCATACAAATGTGAAAATTTTGTGCATGTTAAAAAGTCTTTAATTATGAGTCCATTATCTGACAAGCAACCCTGTTTTCTGCTAAAGTAACTCTGTTAGGTATTTCCTGACATAAAATATTAATACGAGGTCTCAAATGTTACGCATTGGGAATTTTTTAAACCGCTTTACGATTAGTGCCGTCCTTTTTATTATCACAATCGGCCTAATCGCCAACACTTTCTTTTCAACGTTTTTCCCGACCCTTTCATGGCTCTACGGGTTAGCGTTAATCCCCTTAATGCTCCTATGTGTGTGGTTTGCCGCTAGTCTACACGATTGGATTGGGCACCGGTCGAATCGCTCCCTGTGGTGGCTGTTAGGGTTACTTTACGTAATTATGCTTGGCGCCCAAATTTTCAGCCTGAAAAATTTTGAAATCTCACTGGTACGGGATCCATTTCGTACGACTGTCACTGGTATTCAACTAGCCCAACACAATTTACCACAATGGCCCGTTTACTTTGACCGAGCAACCAACAATGTACCAATTACGGTAATTTTAAGTTGGTTACTTAAAATTACTAGTTGGACCGGTTTAGGCGAACTTACTTTAGTTAAAGGTTTCGCCTTCCTGATGGCCAACGGGATTGCAATCGTAACACTACTTGCTGGCTATGTAACTACGAAAAAAGTTTCAACATTAGTGGCCATCCAAACTTGGCTCACATTTACGCCATTCCTTTATACCTACAATTTACACATCTTTTATTCAGATAGTTTTAGTATCTTAGGGTTTGGTCTAGTCCTATTGGCCTTACTTACAATTCAACATAAAAATTGTAATAAACGCGCCTACCAAATTAGTGTGATTACAGTCGGAGCCTTAGCTGCCTTCATTACTGAATTAATTAAGCCTAATTTCATTGTGGTTGTGCCTGCCCTCTTATTATGGGTATTGATTTTATGGTTGCGCAAAACCGCAATTAGTAAGCGTACCTGGGCGGCGGTTATCACAATTATTTTAGCCACTGTCATTGCAATTCCTGCGACGACTGCCCTTAAAAATGCAGCCAATTTTAAAGTTGACACTACCTACGAATTTCCAATGCAACACTGGATTATGATGGGCGTCAACCCAGCTTCATTTGGCGCCTATTCGCAGACTGACGTCGATTTAACTGCTGGACAACCAACTTTGGCCGCTCGTAAAGCAAATGACACTGCGATTATTAAAACCCGCTTAGCCGATATGAAACCACTTGGCTACTTAAGCTTGGTAGTCACCAAACTAGGCAACCTCCAAAATCAGGGTGCTTTGAATAAAAGTTATACTGATGGATTTTGGGACGCACCGCATTTTTACTTTGCTCAACCACGCCGTATCAGTGAACTTATCTCGATTTGGATGCGCGTTGGTATGATGGTTGTACTGATATTTGCGCTGATTGGTTTATGGCGTCAATTTAAAAAACCAACTGCTGATGGATTGCTGGCTGCCCTTTTAATAGCAGGTTTGTTAGTCTTCCATGCTTTGATGTGGGAATCTAATAATCGGTACGGAGAAGCGGTGATTATCCCGACATTCTACTTGGCAATTAAAGGCTGGCATAGCACGCGTTTAAACTCCGGTAGTTTTAAACCGCGTTTGCGCCAAGGCTTAGCGTTAGGTATTATCGCAATTGTTAGTTTTACGATAGCCGCATTTACCGCGGGACCTGTCATGAAGCAAACAGAAGCAACAGTTCCGTTCCGTTCATATGGTCAGATGTCAAACTGGGGTACTAATTTTGGCTACCCTAACACGATGATTCCAGCGCATACAACCGTCAGCCAAGTCATTGACGTTCCTGTGGCACAACAGTACCTAACAATTCGTCGTAAAGCCAACCAATTGGGCACCTTAACGATTAGTTACCATGACAAGGTCATTTATCAAAACTCAAATATGACAACCGATAGTATGCTGGCGCCCAATGGTGATGGTGCAACATCACTCGATTATCATTTCAAACCCGGCAAATACACGCTCAGTTTGACTAATAACACTGATCACGCTATCCCCGCACGCTTGCAAGGTGCACCATTTAACCTACAACAGCATGCAGTAACCGGGTTAGCTACTGATAAGCACCGCTACTTTATCTTTATGTTTTCAACCAAATAACACGCCGGACTCAACCGCCGCAACCTACGCAAAATACGATTTTGGCATAACTCGTCCGGCAAAAAAAATAAGCCTGCTTTCTCCTTACCGTAGTAAGAATGAAAGCAGGCTTATTTAATGTGTACCAAATGGACTGACTATTTAGTTGTTGGATTTGTCCCAAACCACTTCCTAGTGATTTGCGCAAGTTGCCCATCTTGTTGCATCTTAGCAAAGGCTTGATTAACCTTAGTTTGTAAAGTGGTATCAGATTTACGCATACCAACTGCAAACTGATCACCGGGAAAATCGCCGGCTACTACATGATACATGTTAGGATTTGGCTCATTTGCAACATAATAACCTGCATACACGCGATCAATTAACACGCCTTGAATCCGGCCGGCCTTCAAATCATTAATCGCATTCATAAATGTATCGTAAATGACTGGTTGCTTGTTAGCAATTAGATTTTTCAGTACCTTGGGGTGTTCGTCTAACGCACTTTGTCCAGATGATGAACTCTGTACCCCTAGAACTTTCCCCCGCATATCGGTAAAACTATTGATGTGATTCTTTTTCAATGTGACTAATACTTGGCCGTTAGCAAGATATGGTGCTGAAAATGCGACAATTTTCTTTCGAGCCGGCGTCATTGAGTAACCGTTCCAAATCATGTCAATCGTCCCATTACGTAATTCAGTTTCTTTCATTGACCAATCAATTGGTTGAAAAACCGGCGTGATGCCATATTGCTTAAAGACCGCTTTAGCCAAATCAATGTCATAACCAACAATTTGACCTTGTTTATTACGAAAACCCATCGGCACAAATGTATCATCCAGTCCAATAATTACTTTTTTGTTTTTTTCATAACGCGACCAATTATTATTTTCATTAAAATTATGCCCAACCGTTAAGCCAGGGCCAACTATTACTAATAGCCAGGCAATGGCAAACACAAATCCAACGATTATTAGCACACCGCGATGTTTCATGGCTTTCCCTCCTTTTTTATTATCCGGAACCGGTTATTTTGCGTGCTTCGGCTAATTTTGTGCTAGCCACGAATTGGCAGAATAACTGTCCCATTTGGTGCATTAACTAAGTGCATTAACTGTAAAAATATTATCCGCAACTTTTTTAGCAAATTCCATATCGTGGGTCACGACAATTTGCGTAATTCCATCAGCTTTTAAATGTAATAATAAATCAGCAACTTCATCGCGCATTGATGGATCCAAGGCCGACGTTGGTTCATCATATGCCAATAAGCGTGGTCGCATCGCCAAAGCCCGGGCAATTGCTACGCGCTGCTTCATACCACCGGAAAGTTCAAATGGATACAATTGTCCTTTATCGCTCAACTGCAACTTTTGCAGTAACTCCTGTGCCACAGTATCATATGTTGCCTTAGCCTGCTTCAAAACCAGCTTAGGGGCAAGCGTCACATTTTCATACACGGATAAATTAGGAAATAAATTAAAATCTTGGAAAACTACCCCAATAATATTATCCTCTGCTTTTTGACTTTGTGGATCAAATGGTTGTCCATCCAGTAAAAATTCACCACTATCCACACTTTGCAACCCCGTCAATGAGCGGAGCAAAGTTGTTTTACCAGCACCAGAAGGACCAACAATAGCAAGAATTTCACCATCATCGACTGACAAATTAATACCATCAAGAATTGTTCGCCCGTTAAATGTTTTTTTTATATTTTTTAACTCTAACATACAGTTACTCCTTCATAATTCGTTTGAACTTATGCGCATTTATTTATAATAAGAATAGTGCTTTTCAAAGGCGCGTAAGGCCAATGTTGTCACCGCAGTCAAGAGTAAATAGATAATCCCAACCATGATGAACGGTGTTAACGTGACATCGCGTGCAGCCGCGATATTCCCCGCCCGTAAAAGATCTCCCAGGCCAATAACATAAACCAACGACGAATCTTTAATCAAGTTAATCACTTCGTTCCCAATTGGTGGTACTACACTTTTAAACACTTGCGGTAAGATAATTTTACGCTGGGTTTGCATTGGTGATAAATGTAATACTTTAGCCGCTTCATATTGTCCTTGTGGAACCGCTTGAATACCACCACGAAAGATTTCTGCGAAGTATGCTGCATAATTTAAAATAAAGGCAAACAAGGCCGCGTCATAACGTTGGAACACAATTCCAATAATTGGTAGCCCATAAAAAACAAAAATCAATTGGAGCAACAATGGCGTGCCACGCATTAACCAGACATAGCCATTTAACACCCACCGGAGTGGTGCGATATTTGATTTCAATCCCAAGCCGGCCAAAATTCCCAAAGGTACAGCGCCGACAATCGTCCAAAAGAAGACTTTCAATGTCATCCACGCCCCGGAGAGCAATGATGGCAAAATGGTTTCAATATAGTGCATTCGCTAATCCTCACATATTCATTATTTTTAGTATTATCAATTGTAAAACGTTGTATTCCATAAAACATAAAAGCACCCTCTCAGCTATTAATAGCTAAGAGGGTGCTTATCTGCACGGTTCCACCTCATGTTCGATAATTGTTCACACAATTATCCTTACAGGGTTAAATAATTAACCCTAGCACGTTAACGATGCTACCCGAACTAGCCTACTGACATATGTCACATTCAGCTAATCAACTCACAGACGTGGTTCATTAATGACGCTGACCTTGTTTCCACTCCCCAAGGCTCTCTGTACATTGCCATTAACTACTCTTCTGTTCTTCGTTTTTATCTTAAAAATAAGCATAAACACCAAGCTCACAAAAGTCAACCAAATTAATTTTCTTTCAGGTATGAAAACAGCATATTAAGTGGCACATACAGCACCGCCGCCAACACCACATTTAGAGCTAGAGTTGGCGTAAACGTGTGTAAAATATACATCAATGGCGTATCAACCATTAAATCAGCCACGTTGGCAGCTAAATAACTAAACACTTGTAAAACGGTCAGCGATAAAATGAAAACCATTAAAACCGACAAAACCGAATCAGACAAGTAATACCGTAATTCTCTAGCTAACCAAATCATTACTGGTAATCCTACGGTAAATCCACCGATAATACCTGTATAGAACATATCATAAATCAACCCAGCCACAAGGGCCCAAACATACAATGGGATACCGTCATCATCTAATTGATAAACAACGCCATAAACTAGCCAGATGACTAAAAACATCGGTAGAATATGATTCCCACCACGGGTTAAAATCCCCGCCATGTTGCTAAACAGTGCTCCGTCCAAAAACAAAGCAAAGAACATCACTAAGGGGAAAATCCATTTTAATTTTGTATGATAACCACCAAACAATCCAAACATGCGCCTTCCCCTTTAAGTGTGTTCAACTGCCGGTTGATTCACACTTCGCTTTTTAATAATTATTTGTGCATTGCAATCGAAACAACTGGAATATTTCCAAAGTCTGTTGCTGGTTCAATAATAACCGACTTAGACAGGCCAGTGTCACCATTTGTAACTTGATCAACTTGACCAACATACAAACCTTCAGGTGTCACACCACCAAGCCCACTCGTAATTACCTTATCGCCCTTTTCGATTTTAACCTTTGAAGTCACTTCACCCATGACAATCCGATTAGTATCCTTATTGAAGCTCGTAATAATACCGTGCACCGTTTCACCGGCCTTGTTCGTCACTTGAATGGCAAAGCGGTTAGCCGCTTCATTATCATCCGACAATAGTTCAACCTTAGCTGTCGTACCATCGACTTCACTGATACGCCCAATCAAACCTTTACCAGCCACAACTGGCATATTTTTTTGAACACCCGCATTTTGACCAACATTAATTACTAGTTGGCTCATCCATGATGATGGTGCCCGACTAATCACAACTGCATTCATTAATGAATAATCCGTTAATGTAGTTCCCAACTTCAATTGGGCTTTCAATGCTTTGTTTTCGTTTTCTAAAACTTGGGCACGCACCTTTTCTTGGGCCAAATCATCAACCTTGGAACGAAGCTTTGTGTTTTCTTGATAAGTTGAGAGGAGTTGTGCCACGGAATCGTAACCTTGATGGGCTTCACTAACTGGCCAATTAATCACTCGCGCTATTAATCCCGAAACATCGTTACCAATTTTTTGAATAAATGGTGGTGTCGCCCGGCGATCACGAATCATAACCGATCCAGTTAACAAAGCAATCGTCACAATGACACCAATGATAAAGTACACTAGTCGACGACTTGAAAAAAACTTCATCAACTTGATCCTCTCTTTCATCTTAAAATTTATTTACTATCTCTAGTGTATAACAACTAAAAGGCGCACAGGTTTCCCAAGCGCGCCCATTTATGAATTCTTAACTTTATTTAGTCTTTCGTAAAGCATCAATTGACTTCAGAGCTTCACCAGTCCCAATTGCGACTGCATCTAATGGTTCAGGTGCAATAAATACTGGTACCTTAGTTGATTCTGAAATGACATCATCTAAGTGCTTAAGTAAAGCGCCACCACCAGTTAAAACAATCCCGTGATCAATAACGTCAGCGGCAATTTCTGGTGAAGTTTCTTCTAATGTTTCACGAATGGCAATGATGATTTCAGCAATCACGTCCTTGATGGCCATGGCAACATCTTCTGCGGTCACTTCGATAGTCTTAGGTAAACCTGAAACTAAATCACGCCCGCGCGCTTGTGCCCCGTCCATTGTCTTGGCTGCTTCAACATCGGCTGAACCGATTTCAAACTTCAAACGTTCGGCCGTTTGTTCACCAATTGTCACGTTGTATTTTTTACGAATGTAAGTTGAGATTGCTTCATCTAAAGCATCCCCAGCTTTACGGATTGAGCGACTTGACACAATCCCACCAAGTGAAATCGTGGCCACATCGGTCGTACCACCACCCATGTCAACAACCATTGAGCCGGTTGGTTCCATTACTGGCAATCCGGCACCAACAGCGGCAGCAAATGGTTCTTCAATCACATACGCATCACGCGCTCCGGCAACACGCGCAGCATCAATTACTGCCCGCTTTTCAACCGCAGTCACACCTGATGGTACTCCAATGGTTACGTATGGTTTTTGACCACGCGCTCCAAGGGCCTTCGTTAAGTAATACTTAAGCATGGCAACTGTTGTGTCATAATCAGCGATGACACCATCGCGCATTGGGCGAATCGCCTTAATACTGCCAGGTGTCCGACCAATCATTTCCCGCGCTGCTTCACCAACAGCGACGACTTCGTTTGTTTGAGTATTACGCGCTACCACTGATGGTTCGCGCAACACAATTCCTTTACCTTCAATATAGACAAGGGTATTTGCTGTACCCAAGTCAATTCCAATGTTTCGTTGTCCAAATGATAACACGTTGCTACTTCCTTTCGTCACTGTGTTCATAACTCCGTGTATTATACCATACAGAAAATTACTTGACAGTATTTGAACTCCAATTCTTAGTAAGTTCTTATTAATTGTGTCGTCTGCCATCATTTCAGACGGGTGATTATACCATTGTATTATACGCTGACCCACGATATCAAAATGAGGATACCACGCATAATTATGTATTCCGTTTGGCGTGGGATTGAAAAAGTCGTAGTTGGCCGAAAATCATTGAAAACCAATTAAGCCGCTGAAATAACGCGCAAGTTTAATCAATCTGTAATTCAGTGATCGTTCAGAATTAATAATACGTAAATTAGTATTAATCAAAATTGGTTCGTGAAATCGATATGTTATTGATATAGCGTGTCTACTCTTTGACTATCCGCATTTTTACCGCAGTAAATTGTCTGTGATTAAAATATCACTTCTGACAATTCGTTGGAACACAGAATCAATCAAATCAGTTAT
This sequence comes from Periweissella cryptocerci, assembly GCF_004358325.1. NCBI lineage: Bacteria > Bacillati > Bacillota > Bacilli > Lactobacillales > Lactobacillaceae > Periweissella > Periweissella cryptocerci. Next base: position 616,417 of record NZ_CP037940.1, read on the forward strand.
CGCTGATTATGTGATGTGCTCAAAACTAGTGCCTAAGGTATATTCCGTGATACGCGAGCACTCTTAAACAACAGTACAGAAATGAGAATCCCACGGCAGACGGAATCGGGTCCCTCAATCCACTGTGTGCCTGGAAATCACTTAACGCACCACGTTGGAAACAACCTACCAGAACAAAAAACTGTTTCTATTTATTCTAGTGCAGAATCGCCGTTTCTGTACTTTTCAATCACCTAATTACTGAATTTCTATTGGTCCTTGGTGTTGGTTTTTTCATGCTACTGTGGCCTGACTAGTTGGAGCATTATACCTAACTAACGGAGTGCCGGTAAATTGCTTGGCGGGCGTAGCCTTTACATCGCGACTGGGGTGATATGTGTGAAACACATGTCGCCGCTGAGGATAAGATGAGGAGTCTTAGGAATTTATTCCTTAGACTCCCAGCTTGTCCAAACCTCACAAGACCGCACTTTGGCTTGGGAGGTTGCTTCCAGCGTGGTGCGCCAAGTAATTTACTGGCACGGAGTGGCCAATTTTATTCAATCCCACGTTAGTCAGAATAGAAAAAACTCATGCAGCTAATCATAAAATGATTTTCCTGCATGAGGATAAAATATTATTATTCAACTAGCATCTGCGTGGGCTTAACAACTAGTGCTGATACTAGGAATGCGATAAGGTACAGACCAGCGATGACAATAAACACTGTTTGATAGGTCATCCCTAGCCCATGGACGATGTAACTTGCCAACTGATTACCTGACAAACCAGCTACCGCCCACGCAGTAAGCGCAAGTCCGTGAATCTTTGAGATGGCTTTCATACCAAAACGGTCAGAAAGTAAAGGTGGTAACGCAGAGAACCCGCCACCATACCCCGCATTAATTAAGAAGAAGGTTGCAACCAAGATGATTGGCATCGCCGCACTTGTATCCGGTAGGAAGTACGCCAACAGTGACATGATAATTGAAATACCAAAAATTAATTTGTAAACCGAGTTACGATCTTTCAAGTGATCTGACAAGGTTGCAAACCCGACCCGACCCGCAGCATTGAAGAACGCATCAATACTAACAACTAGGGTGATTGCTGCAACCGAGAAAACTGCTCCTTGCGCATTAGTCAAATCAGCCAAGATATCTTTTTCTTGCGAAATAATCGCTAATCCCGCCGTGATATTTAGATAAAACATGATCCAGATACCAATAAACGTTGAGTTTTTCAAGAAAGCAGTTGGCTTGAACTTATTCACTAATGGTTCTTCATGCCAATTCAACGGTTTCCGAATCAGTGCCGTACCAGTCAACATCATGATAGCAAATACGACTGCTAAAATGATAAACATTTGCCATAAACCAAATGAGTTAGTCAAAGCTACCATAATTGGTGAAAAAATCATCTTAGCTAAGCCAAATCCGGCAACTGCAAGTCCAGTCCCCAACCCCTTGTTGTCTTTGAACCAGAGCATCAAATTCTTAACTGGCGTCAAATAGCCAATCCCTAAACCAATGCCCATAATTACCCCATAGAAAATATAAATCCCTATTAATGATTTATGTTGGATGCTAAAGCCTGTTCCAATCATTCCAACTACGAAAAACAAGGTTGATAGCAAAGCCGACTTTTTAATATCTTGTTCAACAAAATGCCCAAGAACTGCGGCTGATAAGCCTAAAAATAAAATCGCAATTGAAAAGGCCCACTCGACGTTAGGCACTGAAGCCCCAATATAGTCTGCCACGGATTGTTTAAAAACGCTCCAAGCGTAGACTGTCCCGATACTCCCATGAATTAACAATGCAGGTAACGCTGCGCGCATCCATTTATTTTCCATTCAAACCCCATTCTTCTCTGCTGTAAAATGCAATTCACTACTACCCTATTTAATCATAGCCAACTAGCTCTTGTAAACACAAAATGCGTACATTTCGATTTATTTTTTCTCTAAAAATAACAAAAACACGAACTTTGAGAATTCCATTTCGTTAAAATAGGTAAAATTAACTAAAAAAGTGCAATCTAAGCTTGCGGATTGCACTTTTCAATCATCGAATTACTGTGGTTCTATTATCAGTGTTTTTTCCATGCTACTACGGCCTGTGGTTGGTACCTATTTTTCACTAGTTTATTCAATCCCACGCCAGACGTAATAGGATCAATAATTTTAGAACAAGCCCACAATTGTTCCATTTTCATCAATATCGATATGGTTTGCTGCTGGATCTGCCGGCAAACCAGGCATTGTAAGCACGTTCCCAGTCATGGCGACAATAAAGCCTGCCCCGAGCTTAGGAATGAATTCACGGACATGGATTGTGAAATCTTTAGGTGCGCCGAGTTGCTTAGCATTATCCGTCAATGAATATTGTGTTTTGGCCATCACGACTGGTAATTTATCCCAACCAAGCTTTTGGAAACGCTTCAATTGTGTCTTTGCTTTGGCATCAAGTTCAACATCCTTACCACCATAAATTTCCGTCACAATTTTTTCCATCTTGGTCATTAATTCATCTTCTGGGGCATAGAGTGGTTTAAATTCACCCGTGTTTTCAACACTAGCTACAACTGCCCGTGCTAAATCTTCGGCGCCTTCACCACCATTTGCCCACACGTTAGCTAACACGGCTTCCACGCCGAATTGCTTCGTGTATTCTTGGACAGTCGCAATTTCTACATCCGTATCAGCGGTAAATTGGTTAATTGCCACGACCACTGGAACGTTGTAGCGTTGCATACTTTGAATATGCTTACCTAAGTTAGCCAAACCGGCTTCTAAAGCTGCGACATCTTCGTTATCTAATTCGGCTAATGGCTTACCACCGTGGAGTTTAAGCGCCCGAATTGTCGCAACAATCACGATTGTATCTGGTGTTTTACCTAAAATTGGGGTCTTGATATCCAAGAATTTTTCACCACCAAGATCGGCGCCAAAACCACCTTCAGTAATGGCATAATCAGCCAACTGCAAAGCTGCCCGCGTGGCTTGAACTGAATTGGTACCTTGGGCGATATTAGCAAATGGACCACCGTGCACCACAACTGGTGTGTGCGCCAACGTTTGCACTAAGTTAGGCTTAATTGCATCTTTAAGTAACACCGTCAAAGCACCCGCAACACCAAGCTGATCAACTGTCACTGGTTCACGATCGTAAGTATAACCAATCACAATGCGCTTAATACGGGCTTTTAAATCTGACAAATCATTTGAAAGCGTCAAAATTGCCATTAATTCTGAAGCCACCGTAATATCAAACCCATCTTCACGAGGAACCCCACTAGTTGGTGAACCTAACCCAATGATTGTGTGGCGTAAAGCCCGATCATTAATATCTAAAACGCGTTTCCAAATCATCCGGCGTGGATCAATATTCAGAGCGTTCCCTTGATAAATATGATTATCAATCACCGCTGCCAATGTATTATGGGCACTTGTCAAAGCATGAAAATCACCCGTAAAGTGAAGATTAATATCATCCATTGGGACAACTTGGCTATAACCACCACCCGTTGCACCACCCTTAACACCCATCACGGGGCCAAGTGATGGTTCACGTAGTGCGATCATGGCGTTTTTCCCGAGGCGTGATAAACCATCACCTAAACCAACAGTTACCGTTGACTTACCTTCACCAGCAGGGGTTGGATTAATCGAAGTTACCAGAATTAACTTCCCCTTCATTGGGTCATTTTTACGGTTTTGCAAATTTAATTTCGCTTTGTAGTGACCGTATTGTTCTAATTCTTCAGGTTTGATACCAATTTTATCAGCAATTTCGTTGATTGGTTGTAGCTTTGCAGCTTGGGCAATTTCAATATCTGTCAGCATTCATTTTCTCCTAAGTTATCTGGATTATTATCAGTTTCAATTAACTAATTGACAAGCGCCTTTGCACCAATATCACGACGATATTGCAAGGGTGTGTCGAGTTGCTCTAAGTAATCATAAACTAAATGCTGCGCTTCCTCAATATCTGACGCGTGCGCAATTACAGTTGCGACGCGTCCACCTGCCGTCACTAAGCCATTAGTTGACTGTGCGACACTAGCATAATTAATTTCTAATGGCTTGGGCACGTTGGTTGGTACGATTTGGCCTTTCGTGGCGCTGACTGGATAATTGCTCGATGCCAACACAACGCCAAGGTATGTTTGTGCTGTTTGCCACTTAGCCGAAACTGGTTTCCCCGTAACTAACCCTAGCAACACTTCATATAAATCACTTTCTAATTGCGGCAAAACAACTTGCGCTTCCGGGTCACCAAAACGCACATTAAATTCAATCGTTTTAGGGCCAGTTACGGTTTGCATTATGCCGGTATACAAAATACCAGTAAATGGTCGACCTTCTGCCTTCATCGCTGCTAAAGTTGGTTCAACAATCGTTTGAATTGCCGCATCAACCATAGCTTGACTAAACTGTGGCACAGGACTATATGCGCCCATTCCACCTGTATTTGGTCCTAAATCACCATTCAATAACCGTTTGTGATCTTGTGCAATCGGCGTATGAATCACTTGATTTTCACCTACGAGGCTAAACAATGAAAATTCTTGTCCAACCAAATACTCTTCAATCACCAATTTTGTATCGGGCGCCTGCGCGTACACTTGCGTTAGATACTGTTGCGCAGCTCCCGCGCTCTCAATAATCGTGACACCTTTACCAAGCGCCAAACCATCGGCTTTGAATACTAAGGGGTAAGTTTGGGTCGCAATGTATGTTTGCGCACTCACAAAATCATTGACGACTTGATATTTGGCAGTTGGAATTGCATATTTTTGTAATAAGTCTTTTGTAAATGATTTTGAGCCTTCAAGCACCGCCGCTGCTCCACTTGGCCCAAAAATTGGTAATCCAACTTGCCGAAATTCATCAACAATTCCATCAATCAAAGGATTTTCCATCCCAACAACCGTTAATTCAAACGCTTGTTGCTGAGCAAAAGTAACTAAGCCCGCCAAATCATCAACTGCAATGGCGACTGTTTCAATGCCTTCACCAGTAATACCTGGATTCCCCGGGGCGACAAAAACTTTATCAACTTGGGGACTAGCAATTAACTTTTGGGCAAAAGCATGTTCACGCGCCCCTGTTCCAATCACTAAAACTTGCGCCATGAAAAATTCTCCTCGTGTTTTTAGTGTTTAAAGTGGCGATTATTTGAAAATACCAACGCAATACCCAGTTCATTGGCTTTATCAATTGAATCTTGATCCTTAATTGAGCCACCTGGTTCGACAATCGCTGTAATTCCATGCGTTGCAGCATATTCAACTGAGTCGTTCATTGGGAAGAACGCATCTGATGCTAAAACTGCTTCGCCAAATGCTGGTTTAACTTGGGCGTGATCAATGGCAATTTTAACTGAGTCAATCCGGTTAGGTTGCCCAGCCCCCACGCCTAACGTTTGGCCATTAGCAGCCACAATGATTGCGTTAGATTTAACGTGTTTTACAGCCTTTTGCGCAAAGACTAGCGCTTCAAGTTGAACTTTGGTTGGCTGTGCTTCTGAAACAACTTTAAAATCAGCTAAGTCTTCGGTTACTAAATCACGGTCTTGAACTAAAATCCCACCTAGAACTGAGACCACATCTTGCTTAGCGGCGATTGGTTGATTAATTGGTAATTGCAATAAGCGCAAGTTTTTCTTTTTAGCCAATTCCGTAAACGCTTCTTCAGTGTAACTAGGCGCAATGATAATTTCTAAAAATATCTTGTGCATTGCTTGGGCAGTTTCTAGATCAACTTCACGATTTAAAACAACCACACCACCAAAGATTGAAATATCGTCAGCCTTAAAGGCTTTATCCCAAGCTTCAAATAGCGTATCAGCTTGACCAATTCCCGCCGGATTCATGTGCTTTAACGTCACCACTGTTGGTTTGTTATTAAAATCAGCAATTACACGTAATGCTGCATCTGCATCGCGGAGGTTATTGTATGATAATTTCTTACCGTGCAATACTTCGGCTGCTAAAATTGAATAGTTTTCAGGTTGATCACTAACGTAGGCGGTCGCACTTTGGTGGGCATTTTCACCATAACGTAAGGCATCGTATTTTGTAAAACTCAAAGTTAAGTTTTCAGGATATGTTTCCGTTGTTAGATAGTTGGCAATCAAACTATCATAAGCGGCCGTATGTTGGAACACCTTTGCGGCAAATTGACGCCGAACAGCTGGTGTTAAACCATCATTTTTTAGTAATTCAATCGCTTGGGGATAATCTGCTGGATCAACGATTGGGAGCACAGCAGCGTGATTTTTAGCAGCTGAACGTAACATTGATGGTCCACCAATATCGATTTGTTCGATTGCTTGGGCAAATGTTACATCAGGTTTAGCAATAGTTTCTTTGAATGGGTACAAATTAACGACTACCACGTCAATTGGTTCAATCCCATGTTCTTTGATTGTCGCCATGTGCTCTGGCAAATCCCGACGAGCTAACAAGCCACCATGGACATTCGGATGTAAAGTTTTAACCCGACCATCCAGCATTTCAGGGAAACCAGTAATTTCATCAATCGGCGTCACTGGTAAATTAGCGGCCGCCAAAACTTTTAACGTGCCCCCCGTTGAAACCAATTGATAATCTAATTCATGTAAACTTTGCGCTAATTCAACCAAACCTGTTTTATCAGAAACACTCAACAATGCACGCTTCATAATTTATTAATCCTCCGTTGTGATTAACTGTGCTAGGACTGTGGGATAAAGTTCATGTTCAACTGCATGGATCTGAGTTTCAAGGGCTGCCAATCCTTTTCCGGCTTCAATTGGCACAACCGCTTGTTGGATAATTTCACCGGTATCAATGCCGGCATCGACATAATGGACTGTGACACCCGTTTCTGTGACACCGGCATTGAATGCATCTAAAATTCCGTGACGCCCAGGAAAATTTGGTAGTAAGGCGGGGTGAATATTAATCACACGCTTAGGATAAATATCCAATAGCGTTGGCGTTAAAATTCGCATATAACCTGCTAATAAAATCAAATCAACACTAGCAGCTTGTAGCTTTGCGACCAACGCCAATTCGGCCGCTTGTTTGTTTGGAAAACTTTTATAATTAAGATAAAAGGCTGGCACATTGCGTTCTTTGGCGCGTTCAATCACCGCAATATCGGGGTGATCAACCACTAACAACACAATTTGAGCAGGCAATTGTTGGGCCGTAATCGCATCAGCTAAGGCGACAAAATTAGTCCCGGTTCCAGAAGCAAAGATGGCCAGTTTAGTATTCATAATTCAACTTTCCTTCCATCACAATTGCATCTGTTCCAGTTTTTTCACCAATCACACCAATTCGTGTCACTTGTTCCAATGAATGTTGCAACTTGTTAATTACTTTGGCCACATCTTCAGGATGGACGACTAGGACAAACCCGATACCTAAATTAAAGGTACGTAACATATCAGCATCACTCACGTTTCCTACTTGGGCTAGTTCGGCAAATATCTTAGGAATGTGCCAACTGGAACATTCTAGGTTAGCTTGTAAATGTGCTGGCAATGTTCGCGGTAAATTTTCAACGAGGCCGCCACCCGTAATATGTGCTGCCCCAACTACTAAGCCCGCCTCAATTACGGGTAGGACATTCTTAACATACAACCGGGTTGGTTTCAGCAAGGCCACTTGTTGCGCTTGTGGTAAATCTTTGAAATCACGTTGCTGGTTCGTCAGTAACAATTGGCGGACCAATGAAAACCCATTTGAATGGAGCCCATTTGAGGCAATTCCCAATACAACATCCCCCGCTTGCACATTGGCTGGATTCAAGAGTTTTGCTTGATCGGCGATACCGACGGCAAAACCGGCTAAATCATAATGCTTGGGTGCATACATTGCTGGTAGTTCAGCCGTTTCGCCCCCAATTAATGCCATCCCAGTCGCTTGACACGCCTGAGCAATTCCACGGACAACTTCGCTAACATGTTCCGGCCGGACTTTGTCGATACCTAGATAATCCAGCATGAACAATGGTTTGGCACCTTGCGCTAAAATATCATTTGCAACCATCGCCACCAAATCTTGGCCAACGGTGTGATGTTGATTAGCTTCAATCGCTAGCAATAATTTAGAACCGACACCATCACTGCCCGCAACTAAAACTGGTTGTTCATAGCCGGTTGGTAACCTAAACAGACTGCCAAAGCCACCCAGTCCGCTTAGAACATTATCATTATGCGTTGCTTCTACATCGACTTTCATCAGCTCAACAGCGCGGTTTCCTGCGGTAATATCCACCCCTGCGGCGGCATATGCATCTGTCATCTAAGGTTCCTCCATAAAATCAACTACCCCAGCATCTACAAATGGTTGCATTGCTGGTGCGTAATCATAAATTGGTGATGGATAGTGGCCATCAAAGTAAGCCGTCGTTAACCCTGTTCCTTGTTCCGTTTTTAAACCAATCGCATCAACCAACCCATCCACGCTTAAAAATTCTAAACTATCGGCGCCAATCATCGCCGTCATTTCGGCTAATGAATGGTTAGCAGCCATCAATTCCTCAGTGGTTTGCATATCAATGCCATAAAATGATGGAAACCGGAAACGTGGTGAGCCAATCCGCACGTGCACTTCACTAGCACCAGCCTCGCGGAGCATCCGCACAATGTACATTGACGTCGTCCCACGCACAATTGAATCATCCACTAAAACAACCCGCTTACCTGCAACGACTCCGCGAACTGACGAGAGCTTCATTCGGACTGCCCGTTCTCGGCGGTCTTGGGTTGGTTCAATAAAAGTCCGCGCAATGTATTGATTCTTAACCAAGCCCATTTCATTTGGCAAGCCAGTTGCTTCGGCATAACCAGAAGCGACTGATAGTGATGAGTTAGGCACACCAACGACAATATCAGCATCCACGGCATGTTCTGCGGCCAAAGTTGCCCCCATTCGTTTGCGAGCCGTATGCACATTAACTCCGTATATATCTGAATCGGGGCGGGCAAAATAGATATATTCCATTGAATCAATTTGCAACGCGGTATTTTCTGTAAAATGATCAATGTGCATGCCGGCATCATCAATTGTGACTAATTCACCCGGTTGGACATCGCGAACAAATTTTGCACCCACAACATTTAGCGCTGCTGTTTCACTAGTGACCACATATTGACCACCATCAACTTGCCCGATAACAAATGGCCGAAAGCCGTGCGGATCCAAGGCCGCATACAACGCATCGGGTGTTAATAATAGGAAAGCAAAGCCCCCATGAACTTGATTCAAAGCGTCCTTAATCTTTGCGCCCATCGTTTCTGCAGGCGACCGGCGAATCAGATGTAACAGAATTTCTGAATCTGAACTTGATTGGAAAATCGCGCCATCGGTTTCTAATTGTTTGCGCAGCGTGAATTGATTAGTTAAGTTACCATTGTGTGCTAAAGCAATTTGACTATCGCTAAAGTGCGCCAACAGTGGTTGAATATTTTCAATCCCGTTTGAACCTGAAGTTGCGTACCGTACGTGGCCAACGGCAGCATCACTACCAGCTAAATTTTGGAGCGCGGTCCCACGACCAAAGACATCTGCTAACAAACCTAAGCCACGTTCTTGCCGTAATTTTCCGTTTTGTCGGCCAACAATTCCCGCACCTTCTTGCCCGCGGTGTTGTAATGCGTGTAGGCCATAATACGTCATGTCAGCCGCTTCGTTGACACCCCAAACACCAAAAATACCACATTCTTCATTTAAGCCTTTTGTATCTTGGCCCATTACTTTAATAGCCATGAAATTGCGTCCTTCCAAGTTGCGTATGCTTGTTTTGCTGTGACATTCAACTGTGCGTCATTTGCTGTAATTACAATATTTTGTTCTGCGCTAACATGGCCTAATAACGTTGCTTGTGAGCCAACAAGTTTTTCAAATTCAGTTTGTTTGGCCGGATTTACAGATACGACAAAGCGTCCTTGTGTTTCGCTGAAGAGTTGGGCAGCTGAACCATCGAAGCGTGCGACCAAGCCAAATTCTGTGCCAAATACAATTTCAGCGAGGCCAACCGCTAAGCCGCCTTCCGCCAAATCGTGGGCGCTGTTGATTAAGCCAGCGCGAATCGCTTGTAAAACAATTTGTTGATTGCGTTGTTCTGCTGCCGCATCAAAATCAAACAAACGGCCACTGATTTCACCGGCGAGCATCTTTTGAATTTCGGTACCATTATATGCATCGGTCGTGTTACCAATCACATAAATTAAGTCATCTGCATTTTTCACGGTTTGCGTCGTAATATGGACGACATCCGTGTGCAACCCAACCATGCCAATCATCGGTGTTGGGTAAATATCCTCACCGTTGTACTCGTTGTAGAGTGAAACATTTCCCGAAATCACCGGTGTATTCAACCGTTTCGCAAAGTCAGTAATTCCTTGAACTGCTTGATCAAGTTCGTAATAAACTTCTGGCTTATCGGGATTACCAAAATTCAAGCAATCAGTAATACCAATGGGTTCTGCCCCTGAAGCAATAATGTTACGCGCTGCTTCAGCCATCGCTATTTGCCCACCGATAAATGGATCTAAATATAAGTAGCGCCCATTGACATCCGTCGTCATTGCGAGGGCTTTTTTCGTCCCGCGAATCCGGACGACGGCCGCATCACTTCCTGGCTTCACCACCGTATTAGTGCGTACCATCGAATCAAAGTGCCGGAATAAATCAGCCTTGGAAGCAATGGTTGGCTGCGCTAACATTTGCAAGAACGTTGCTTGTAAATCCGTAATGACCGGTTGATATTGAGCTGGATTAGCATTGCTAATACGGGCAGGCTTTTTTGCGGGTAATTCGTATTTAGGCGCTTTCGTTAAAGTTTGCGCATCGATATCGGCAACCGTTTCACCTTTAAAATCTAAACGATATTGGCCGTCATCCGTCACTTTCCCAATCACCACGGCATCCAGACCAGCGTTCGCAAACACATCAATTGCTTCTTGCTCATGCCCTTGCTTAATGACAAGTAACATCCGCTCTTGTGATTCAGAAAGCATTAACTCATACGGTGTCATACCTGTTTCACGTTGAGGGACAAGGTCCAGGTTCAACTGAATTCCCATCCCGGCTTTAGAAGCCATTTCTGCTGAAGAAGAAACTAACCCAGCTGCTCCCATATCTTGAATGCCGACCACGATGTCTGCATGGTCACGCACAATCGCAATTGTGGCATCCATTACGAGCTTTTCTGTAAACGGATCACCAACTTGGACGGCGGAACGATCAGCTTCGGCTTCGTCGCTAAATGCTGCCGAGGCAAACGTCGCCCCGTGAATTCCGTCACGTCCAGTCTTGGCGCCAACGTATAAAATTGAGTTATCAACTCCACGCGCTTGGCCAACTTGCATCGCGTCTTGATCAAGCAGCCCGACTGCCATAACATTCACCAATGGGTTCCCCGCATAAGTCTTATCAAAACCGATTTCACCACCGACTGTTGGAATCCCAATCGCATTCCCATAACCCGCAATACCGGCAACAATTTCATTAATTAAATATTTTGTATGTTCGTTATCAATTTCCCCGAACCGTAAGCTATCGAGGACGGCAATTGGTTGAGCACCCATTGAAAAAATATCACGCAAGATTCCACCAACACCCGTAGCTGCTCCTTCATACGGTTCCACTGCCGACGGGTGGTTATGACTTTCGGCTTTGAAAACCACCGCCTGATTGTCGCCGATATCTAATATCCCGGCACCCTCACCTGGCCCTTGCAAAACACGTTCATTTTGCGACCAAAATTTTCGTAAGACTGGTTTTGATTTCTTATACGAAACGTGTTCGCTCCACATTGCTGCAAACAATCCCGTTTCAGTATAGTTAGGCAAGCGCCCTAGTTTATCAGTTGCTAATTGATATTCAGCTTCTGTTAGCCCCCAGGGCAAGTAAATTTTTTCATCACGAATTTGAACTGGTGTTGGTTCAGTGTAAGTCAAAGTCATACGTTGCTAACCTCCAAGTGTGTTGCTAAACTAGCCAGAATTGATTGGAAAAATGCCCGTCCATCAGTATTTCCTAATAACTCGTCAACTGCACGTTCGGGGTGCGGCATCATTCCAAAGACATTACCGGCTTTATTCATCACCCCAGCAATATTTGCCACGGAACCATTGGGATTATCAGTATATGCGAACAGAATCTGATTATTGCCTTGTAACTCTGCCAATTGCGCTTCGTCCACATAGTAATTACCTTCACCATGTGCGATTGGCAACTTGATGGTTGGTGTTTCAAATGCATTAGTGAAAGTTGTCGTAGCATTTGCAATCGTTAAGCCAGTTTCATCACAGATAAAGCCCGGCTGAATATTAGTTTGTAACGCACCTGGTAATAGTCCTGCTTCCGTTAAAATCTGGAAACCATTACAGATACCAACAATAATTTTACCTTGCTGATTTGCCGTGATTAACGCATCCATAACTGGTGAAAATCGAGCAATTGCCCCCGTTCGTAAATAATCACCATACGAGAAGCCACCTGGTAAAAAAATCGCGTCATAAGCACTTAAATCTGTCGTGGTTGCTGGAATGATTGTTGTCTCAATTCCAAACTCATCATGGAGCGCATAGTACATATCATAATCACAATTTGAACCAGGAAAAGTAATTACGGCTGCTTTCATTTTTCAGTTACCTCTTGATTGTGTTTGTACCCATTAAGCCTGACGTAGGTAAGACACATTTCACCCTTCAATTTTTTCGAGTTCGTAGCGGAATACTTCCATGTTGACGTTAATTAGTAACTGTTGACTAAATGCTTCAACTTCTTTAGCAACTTGATTGACATCACTATTATCAAGTTTGATTTCAAAATATTTGCCCATCACGACATCTTGGACATCCGCATATTCCATCCGGTGTAAGGCATCTTTTACGGTTTCACCTTTGGGGTCAAGAATTGAAGGCTTGTAAGTCACATAAATTTTTGCTAAATACATGTTTTCTTCCTCGTTATAATTGATTGGCAGTTAAATAGTTAGTTAAACGTTCTAAGACAATTTTGTAACCAGTCAAGACATCCCCACTTTGTTGCCGAAAAATATCTTTATCCAGTGAAGCACCTGTATTTAAATCAACGAGGCGCATATTATCTGGGGATAACTCATCTGCTAAAATCAGCTGATTCGTAGCCGTGTAGCCAAATTCTAATTTAAAGTCAATTAGTTTAATATCGATGGCTCTAAACGCTTCCGTAAGTATTACATTCACCTGATCCGCAATCACTCGTAACTCATCTAATTCACGTTGTGGCGCGATGTTGAGTGCGACCAATTGCTCATCATTCATGAAGGGATCATCGAGTTCATCACTCTTGTAATAAAATTCGTGAACCGCCGGCCGTAGCTCCATCATTGGTGCCACACCATATCTAGTGACAAAATGTCCCGCCGCAAAATTCCGCACAACAACTTCAACCGGAGTAATCTTAACCTTGGTGACTAATTCGTCGGTTGGGGATAATTGTTGCTGATGATGATTGGTAATTCCTTGAGCAGTTAAATAATTAAACAGCAAGGCAGAAATTGCGCTGTTAATCCGACCTTTATCCGCAATTTGTTCTTTACGCTTCCCATTCAAAGCCGTGGCTTGGTCTAAATAATGAATCCAAAGTACATCGGCGTTATCCGTCGTAAAAACTTGTTTTGCTTTACCTTCATAGATGAGCGTTCGTTTTTCCATCATTCCCCCTTATCTGTTAACCAATCAATATTTTTACTAATTGCGATTTCCCCTAAAACTGTGAAATGACCAAGTTTACGCATTGGTCGAATTTCACCCTTCCCATAATCATGAAAATGCCATTCTGGGTGCGCATGTAATGCTAGTCGTGCTCGGGTCAGTTGTGTGCCTAACAAGTTAATCATCAATGCCGGCTTCATCAATTCAAGTGGTTGAATTGGTAAGCCGACAATACTGCGAATATGACCTTCAAATTGCGAAACATTCATCGCTTCAATTGAATAGTGACCTGAATTATGGGGCCGTGGTGCTAATTCATTAACTAAAACTTGCTGGTCGGCGGTCACAAACATTTCAATTCCCAATACACCGCGAAGGTCTAACTTGTTTGCGAGCTTCGTTGCAATCGTATCAATTTGCATTTGAACACTAGGGGCAACTAAGGCGGGCGCTAGTGTTTTTTGTAACACATGCTGGGCATGAAAATTTTCAACAACCGGCCAAATGTGAACTTCGTCATTCCCATCGCGAGTCACCATCACCGATACTTCTTTGATAAAACTTGTTCGCTGTTCCAAGATTGCGGGCACCGCAGCGTATAGATCACTGGCAGCTTGTAAATCATCAACATTAGCAATATCACGCTGCCCATGTCCGTCATAACCACCCGTGGTTGTTTTTAAGATTCCTGGCAAAATTGCTTTGATTACTGCTTCACTTGGCAGATGCTCATCAATTACCAGAAAGTTAACCGTGGGAATGCCTAATTCGTGCAGGAACGTCTTTTCCGTAATCCGGTTCCGTGTTACACGTAATAATTCAGTACCTTGTGGGATTTCGGTGAATGGCAGTACTTGCGTTAGCGCTGCCAAATCAACATTTTCAAATTCATAAGTTAGGACATCACTGCGTTTGGCTAAGTCAGTTAACGCGGCTAAGTCATCGTATGGTGCATTGATTTCAAAATCACTAACTTGTCCTGCCGGGCTAGCTGGTGTTGGATCTAACACACCCACTTTATACCCCATTGCCTTAGCACTTTGAGCTAACATCTGCCCCAACTGACCGCCACCAATAATACCAATCGTTGCTGGTGGTAAGATTGTTTTAATCATCCAGCTGTGCCTCGCTTTCAATTGAAGCTTGGGTTTGGGCTGCCCGAAAGTCCATTAATGCTTGGGCTACGGTATTATCTTGCAAAGCAATAATTTGGCTTGCTAAGATCCCCGCATTTTTTGCGCCAGCATTGCCAATCGCAACCGTTGCGACAGGCACGCCTGCTGGCATCTGTACGATTGATAACAATGAGTCAAGACCATTCATTGCTTTACTCTGAATTGGTACCCCAATAACAGGCACTGTAGTATTTGCCGCAAGCATGCCTGGCAAATGGGCCGCCCCACCAGCACCCGCAATAATCACCTGTAAGCCACGTTCATTAGCAGCTAGTCCAAATTCTTGTAACTGTGCTGGCATCCGATGTGCTGAGATAATTCTTTTTTCAAACGTCACACCTAATTGAGATAATATGTCTGTCGCCATGTGCATCGTTGGCCAATCCGAAATTGATCCCATAACTACTGCAACCTGAACCATCAATTCAACCCCGCTCTCTAACGTTCGTGTTTCATTCCGTATTTTTCTATCCACGGACAATGTTAACGTAGTTTTTCGTAATTTTCAATACTTTTAACGTACGTTTTTTCGCTATCTTTTCTTTAATGTTCGTTTTTAGATTAAAACCAATCCAACAATCCCCCTAAAAACACCCACGTTCAGCCATTTTGCCAAACCTGCATCGCGAACGATTTTATCAATACTTTACACACTTTACACATTTAGTACCCCACTCCAAATCCATCAGCTTATACTACAGTTTCATTTACGCTAACCACACCATAGGTCGCAATGGCATGGAAAAAAACTGACAATAGAAGCCCAATAATTTAATAATTGAAAAGTACGGAACCGACAATCCCACGCTAGAATAAATGGCTAAATTTTTTCTAGCGTAGAATTTGGATATGTGTCTCAGATTGATTCCCACTACGATGCTGGAACCAGTCTGGACACCGTGATGGAAGACAAGCATTTGAAGCCACAGTGCGGTCTTCAAATGTTTGCGAAGCTTGGTTCGCTAACGCGGCAACCATCTTCACAAATCCATAATCAGTAACGAAACCCGTTACTGATTATGCCATCACGGTGCGAGCTAAAGTCCAGCCTGGTTCCAGCCTCTTCGTTAGTTTGCGTAGATATTCTGACTAGTAATATGCCGTAATCCTTGTCGCTGCAAGTTTAGCGATAATTCCACGCTTATCTAGCGGAGTGACTGAAAATCACATTGTGGCCGCTAGGCTTTACACCGAAATGGGACTAACTTGACATCATATGTCAGGTTAGTCGCTGAGGGTAGATGAGCAGTCTTTTGGCTTTAGCCATTAGACTGCCAGCTATCCCGAATTGCCCAAGACCGCCCTTTGGCTTGGGCATGTGCTTCCATCTCGGTGCACAATGTGATTTTCAGGCACGCAGTGGCATCATACATCTCATCGGATTTTATAAATTCCACGTCAGACGAAATAGAGCCGAATAAATAGAATCAAAAATCCGACGCAAAAAAGCCCGATTTCTCCTTCCGCTGAAAGGTAGAAATCGAGCTTATTAACGTGTGATTAAAAGGGTGCCAAACGCCCTGATTGATTTATTTAACCCACCCTATTGTATTATTATTTGAAAAAATCACCGTAGTTAACTTTGTGCGCTTTTGACTTAGTTAGTACTCGTGTTCCAGTGTAATCTGCACTAATCATTAACAAAGCAGCTTTTTTCTTGCCACCAATTTTAACTTTTTTAGTGCGGAATGAGAACCCGTAATCTGAGTAATTAATGCCCAATTGGTGGACATTGCTACCAGCAATTTTACTTGAATAGTAGTTAAAGCCACCCTTACCAAGTTTATTAGTTTTATTATCAATCTTTAAAGTGTTCTTAGTAATCTTCATGGTGTGTTTTTTATTTTTCTTATCAAAGAAATACCATGTCCCACGAAGGCTTTTATGAATTGCTTTAACTTTCTTCGGTGCTTTTTTGCTAGCAGTTGCTTGCGCTGCTTCAACATTCATTGTTGCTGAAACGCTTCCAATACATACTGCTGCTAACATTGTAATAACCATCAATAGTGTTGTAATCTTTTTTGTCATTTTCATAATAATTCCCATCCCCTGCAGTTAATTTACCTGCTTACTTAATATATCTATTGTAACCTAAATGAAATGTTTTTGAAACATCAATTAACAAAAATTGAAATATAATCGCAATAAATTCACATTTACGCACTAACAACCCCGTTTATATCAGCATTTTTGGTAACGGTAATGCAACCAAACACATTGTTATTTTGTAACATTAATGTGTAATAATAATAGCGGTCAATATTAAGACATTCATAGCTAGGCAGAAATTGCGCAGTTAATTGTTTTATATTAAGAATTCCAAGATGCGTACGTTATCAAACTGCGCAAGAAAGAGCACAAAAATGAAAATAAAATTAGTACACATCATCAAAGCCAGCCTTGCCAGCGTAGTCATCATCAGTGGGCTTGGCATTAGTAGTATTGCTACTAATGTTCATGCCGCTACGACAACCAACAAAGTAACATACTTCAAGGCAAAAAATAAGGTTAAGTATGTTTTCGTTAAATCAGCCACGAAGACATATAAAGATGTCAATTTGAAGAAAAAACCAACTAAAATCAAAATCAACAGCTACTACAAAGTAAAATCCCTCAAGAAAAACAAAAAAGGCACTATGGTTTTCCGCTTATCAAATGGTAAATATGTGGTAGCAAAAAAGAATACTTTAGGTAAAGTCACCACAAACATTGCCAAGTACTTATTTGATAAAAAAGGGAGTACGGTGCAACTAACCAAAAAGTTATATGTCTACCCTGACGTTAAGTTTGTCAAAGCAACCCGTTTGAGCCCCTTGCCTGTCGATACGCAACTCAAGATTACAGCTGTTGATTGGACAACTTCTGGCTACCCACGTTTAAAGGTTAAAGGCGGCTACATCAGTAGTGCCAAGACAGCTGTTAAATTGGTTGTACCACCAAAACCGGCCGTTGTCATTAACTCGACTAATGCGATTAACCAGTATATCCAACAAAACTATTTCAAAAAGAATGCGCCAATTTCATCAAAAATTTGGTCAAAATTCCCTAAAAATAAATACCGTAAAGGTGCTGGTAAGCCTGAAGGTGTGGTGGTTCACGAAACGGCTAATCCCAATTCGACTATCAACAACGAAATTAGTTATATGAAGTCGCACTACCAAAATGCCTTTGTTCACACTTTCGTTGATAACAATAATATTATTAACATTGCTAACACAAAATATTTAGCTTGGGGTTCCGGTTATCAAGGTAACCAACGCTTCGTGCAATTTGAACAAGTTCGGGTGCACTCAAAAGATGCGTTTGCCCAAGAAATCAATAATGCCGCCTATTACACGGCTTATATTTTGAAGCAATATGGATTAAAACCATCACTAGCAACATCTAAGGGGTCTGGTACAGTTTGGTCACACCACGACGTTTCTAAGTGGTTGGGTGGTACTGACCACACCGATCCCGATGATTATTGGAAGCAATCAGCAAAAACATGGTATAGCACCACTTATACCATGAGTGATTTCTTACCAGTCGTCCAAGCCTACTACAATTCACTATAATCAATCCCGTTACATTAAGTTAATAGTAAGTCGCATGAAAGGCACTTTAAAACCTTTTGTGCGACTTACTTTTTTTTGTAAACAAATTGTCATCTTCCAAGCCATTAATACATGCACAATGTCGCTACCTTGTAACATTCATGTGTCATAATCGTCTTAATTTAGAATTTATTGTAATTCAAGCGTTATTATTTTGGTTGTGTTTTATATTCCTTTATAATTATTATTAGTTAACGATGTTCACCTATTTTAACGGTGAACCAGAAAGAGTAGGCTTTTATGAAATCAAAATTATCAAAATTTATTAAAATTAGCTTGGCCAGTGGTTTAATCTTTTCAAGTGCAATCACTATCAGCCAAGCTAATCACGATAATAACCAAGCATCCGCGGCAACAACCGCCATTGTATATTACAAAGCAAAAGATAAAGTTGCCAATATTTATTTAAAAAAGAATACTAAAAGCTACTCAAATTTGGCAATTAACCAAAATCCACAAACAGAAAAGAAGAACACGCTTTTAGCTGTTAAAGCGTTGACGGCAACCGCTAAGAAACGAGTGCCCGTTTTCTTACTTTCAAATGGTCGCTATATCCGTGCAAACAAAGCTACCCTTGGTAAAGTAACTCCAAAAATTGCTAACTACTTATATTCAGCAACTGGCACGATGCAACTCAATAAGCAAACATATTTATACAACTCAACTACTTTTGCCACCACTAACCGTGTTAGCAAATTAAAAGCTGGTACGCAAATAACCATCAAGGGTATCGCTTGGAGTTCAAATGGCTATCCACGGCTCAAAATTAAAGGTGGCTATGTAACTAGTAGCAAGACAACTGTCGGTGCTGTCCAAACGCCCGCAACTACTGATTCAACACCTGCTACAACTGCGCCGGTCGCTACTGCCCCAGCTGCAGTAACAACGCCCCCAGCACCAGCCGTAGTTACGATTGATTCAAGCAACCAAATCAATAAGTATATTCAAGCCAACCACTTCAAGCAACCGGCTAAAATTACATCAAGCATCTGGTCTGGTTTCCCAAAAAACAAATACACGACTAGTAACGCAAAACCAAATGGAGTTGTTGTTCATGAAACAGCTAACCCCACTTCAACAATTACTGGCGAAATTTCTTACATGAAGGCGCACTATACGAATGCCTTTGTCCACAGTTTCGTCGATGATAACAATATTATCAATGTCGCCAACACAAACTACTTGGCTTGGGGTTCTGGTTACTATGGTAATCAACGCTTCGTGCAATTTGAAGAAGTTCGCGTTCATTCAAAGGATGCCTTTGCTAAAGAAATCAACAATGCCGCTTATTATACAGCTTACTTGTTGAAGGAATACGGCTTAAAGCCTTCCTTGGCAACTTCAAGTAAAACTGGTACTGTTTGGTCACACCACAACGTTTCCGACTGGCTTGGTGGTACTGATCACACCGATCCAGATGGCTATTGGGCAACCTCAGCCAAAACATGGTTTAACACTACCTACACGATGAAAGACTTTTTGCCAATCGTCCAAGCTTACTACAATTCATTATAATCAACTAAAAAACGTATGCTACCCAATCTAAAATTGCGGTAACATACGTTTTTTGGTGCTATTTATTCTAGCGTGGGATTCTCATTTCTGCACTTTTGTTTAAGAATACTCACGTACCACGGAATCTACCTTGGGCAATTGAGCGCATCACAAAATCAGCGATAACTGATTTGATTGAATCAACATCCTACGACTACTTTTTACTAGTTTGAGAATTATTACTAACTAACGCAGTGGCTGGAAATTGCTTGGCGGGCGCAGCCTTTACACAGCGACTGGGGGAATAAGATGAGGGCTCTTAGGAATTTATTCCTTAGAGTCCCAGCTTATCCGAACCTCACAAGACCGCATTTTGGCTTGTGAGGTTGCTTCCAGCGCAGTGCGCCAAGTAATTTCCAGACACGAAGTGGCAAATCTTATTCAATCCCACGTCAGACGGGATAGCGCCCGTTTTTTTCTGCAGTTATGCCACAGCGTACTCTGACACTTTCACATCAAAATTTTCCGTCAAAAATTCGTGGCACTTATTATTAAACATAAAACGAATACTTTGAACTTGATATGGTTTACCACTCAAATCAGCGATTTGACCTTGTTTCAAAATATCTTCTAGTTCACTACATTCAAAATCGGCCCGAAAACCAACTTCATTTTCTTGATCAACTTCACCATTTTGCTTAATTGATTGCGCCACCAAGATGACATTTTCACGTTGCAATTTCACAAATGTTAATGCATTTGTGGATGACGACGGCCCGTCATCATCCACCTGGGTAACAGAAAGACTAATCATCATAATTTTCCTCCAAAGTTTCTTCTTTAATTTTAGTATATCAGTTTGCTGTGAATATTTTGCGAAACCATTTTACTTAAAATGCGTTGTAATGGCACATGATTTACTTTTTTAGTGTTTTAATTCAAATTGCGACCGCATGTTTACCGATGCTTTAGTACCTAATTCACAAAACGTTCACTTTCGCTTCACGGACACTTCGTCTAACGACAGTTTTTTCTTCAAAGATGGTAAAATAGAGGTAGATACTTAGGGGTCACCTAAACGATTGTCCAAATCGACGCCTAAATTAAGCCACTTATGAATGAGCCCCACATACGCTACACTTTCAGGTCGCTATACGGGCTCCTGAACCCAACAAAGCTATGAAGGAGGATCCAATCATGAAAAAGCAAATTTTGCTTCTACCCCTCATCACTTTTGGTTTATTTATGAGTTTCAGCTATTTCCAAACTACTGGAACTCATTTAACCGCCAATCACGGTACCATCTATTCTAAAACAATTAGCATTCCTGAACTTGGTGCTATCCAAGTCGAAGCAGCTGAAGAAGAATCGACATTAGACATGCCCATCACTCGTGGGAGCGCGCGCAATTACTTCACCCAAAATGAAAGTACACATGTTTTGAGTAATCAAAATGTTAAATACATGTCGCACCTTCTACAACGGTCAAAGGATGGCGATGAACGTTTTGAAGCGCATGTTACTAAAAAACAAAAAAGAAATACCATTACAATTAGGGGTCATCGCATCCCTTGGGTTGCCGATCATCAAGCCAAAGCAGCACCAACTAATGCCGCTGGGGTTTGGTTTGGTACAGGCTCAACCACTGATAAAAAAACATCCCACTTTATCGGCCACAATCCTGGGCTCTTCCATCCTGTGATGTCATTACACAAGGGAAACCCTATAACAGTCGTTGATGGCAAAGGCCACAAACGTACGTATCATGTCACTAAAGTCATTAACATGTACGATTGGGGTGCCGATGTTAGAACCAATAAAAACGAAGACTACGATATTTTAGAAACACCTGGCGAACGAATTACGTTGCAAACTTGTATTACGGACAGCATTAATCGAATCGTCTTCGCAAGCTAACTTCCAAGTGATACATTTTTCTCGTCACTGCAGCCATTATTTATCAAGGAGGCACCTACTTCATGCCCACATTTACAGAATCAAGAAAACCCCCGATACTGGATTCAATCCAATACCGAGGGTTTATTTTATTTGATTAAACTAGTTAACGATTTTTTAAAGCGCGTTGAATTTCACGATTTTGATCACGTTTCTTAAGATCATTGCGCTTATCAAATTCGCGTTTACCTTTGGCAGTACCAATTAATACCTTGGCAAAACCATTTTTTAAGTAAACTTTCAATGGCACAATCGTAATCCCTTTATCTTGAGTGATTTTCGCCAATTGGGTAATTTCTTTTTTGTGGAGGAGTAACTTGCGCGGACGCATTGGATCCACATTAAATTGATTACCTTCTGCAAAAGACGCAATATTCACATTCATTAAGGTTGCTTGACCATTACGGATGGTAACAAAACCATCCCCAATCGTAATTTTGGCCGCGCGGACTGATTTGATTTCAGTTCCCGTTAATGACATGCCGGCCTCAAACGTATCAAGGATTGCATAATCATGGCGCGCTTTTTTGTTTGTAGCTAGGTAATCATTGGTTGGCTTGGGCTTTTTTGCCATTACTAGACCTCCCTTACTTGTGATTGCATAACACACGTTTGCTGAACGCCACTTTTATTTTTGGCCGCCCTTATTGCCTGCGTTACCACCACGTTTGTCAGTGCCACCGCCGCGGTTCTTATCAAAGCCACGGTGTGATGATTGACCAGAACGTGAACCAAATGAACGACCACCACTGTGACGGTTATCGCCACGTTTAGGACCATCGCCATTACGATGTGGTTTCTTGTCACCACGGTTACCAAAGGCGCCGCGGTTTTCTTCAGGTGCACGTAATGCGGTTGTAGGTGCTGCCTTTGGATTAACTAAGACAAAATCCAGGGCGCTTTGTTCTTTATCAACCCGCACTAAGCGAACGCGAACTGTTTGACCAATTTGGAAAATGTGGTGACCACGACGACCAACTAAAGCCATGTGTGATTCGATAAATTGGTAGTAGTCATCCGTCATATTTGAAATGTGGATTAAACCTTCAACCGTGTTTTCTAATGACACAAACATCCCAAATTTCAAGACTGAATTAATTACCGCATCAAATTCTTCACCGACATGTTCTTCCATGAATTCAGCCTTCTTCATAGCAACTGTATCACGTTCAGTATCGACCGCACGACGTTCTTTTTGTGATGTTTCTTCACCAATGGTTGCCAACTTGTCACGGTACTTCGCAGTTGCTTCTTCACCCATCCCGTTTTGTTCGTACCACTTAATCAAACGGTGAACCGTCAAATCCGGGTAACGACGAATTGGTGAGGTAAAGTGGGTGTAGTATTCTGCTCCCAAACCAAAGTGACCAACTGGTTCATTTGAGTATTTAGCTTGTTTCATCGAACGCAGCATCATCGTTGATACCATTTGTTCTTCAGGTGTCCCAGCTAATTCCTTCAAAATGCTTTGGAATAGTTTAGGTGACAGTTTTGAAACATCGCCCTTTACTGGGTGACCTAAGGCAGTCACAAATTCAAAGAAACTCTTCGCACGTTCAGCATCGGGAGTTTCGTGAATCCGGTATAAGAATGGTACATGCGCCTTATCAAAGGTTTCGGCAACCGTTTCATTTGCGGCTAACATGAATGATTCAATCATCCGTTCTGATAAACCACGTTCTCGAATTTCGATATCAGTTGGTTTACCATCTTCATCGACAATAATTTTAGCTTCAGGTGCGTCAAATTCAATCGCACCACGACGTTTACGCATTGCTACCATGATTTCGTGTAATTCTTGCATGGTTTCAAACATTGGAACTAATTCTTGGTATTCTTCAATGGTTTCGGCATCGTGGTCCGTTAAAATTGCATTGACAGCCTTGTACGTCATACGTGCATGCGACTTCATTACTGAAGTGTGCAAACGACTGTTAACAATCATCCCATGATGGTCGATTTCCATTTCAGCTGACATTGCCAAACGTTCCACACCAGGGTTCAATGAAGCAATCCCGTTTGAAATATTACGTGGCAACATTGGAATCACGCGATCAGTCAAGTAAACTGATGTACCACGATTATATGCTTCGCGGTCAAGTGGAGTTCCTTCAACGACATAGTTTGAAACATCGGCAATGTGAACTCCTAAGTGGAAATTACCATTATCAAGTTTCCAAACTACCACGGCATCATCCAAATCCTTTGATGAAATATCATCAATTGTAACCAATGGTTGGTCGGTAATATCTTCACGACCCACGCGTTCAAAATCTTGCACTTCATCAGGAATTTGTTGTGCTTGGTCTAACACATCTTGTGGGAATTCGTGAGGTACATCGTGATTGTAGACAATTTGTAAAATATCAATACCAGGTTCATCCTTGAAACCAATCACTTCAGTAACTACACCAACCATAATTTTTGGGGCTTCATCAGTTGGGTAAGTCACCACATCAGCAGTCACAACTTCCCCGTCTTGAGGATGTAAGCCTGAATCCTTAACTAAGAATTCGTATGACATAATTTTTTTGTCAGTTAAGCGAATTGAACCGATGTAACCGGCTTTTTCAGAACCTGCTGAGAAAGCACCCACAACTTTTTCATATTTGCGGGTAATAATTTCGGTAACCTTACCTTCAGGACCCTTAGCGGGATCATTTGACTTCCGGGTAATTTCAGCTTGTACTTCATCGCCGTTCAATGCGTGTAACGTATTGGCTGGGCTGACAAAGATGTCTAAAGCATCTGCATCAAAGTTAACAAAGCCAAAGCCCTTGTCATTACCATGGAAAATCCCAATTACGACATTTTCAGGCGCAAATTGAAATTCCCCAGCTTCATTAACCGTCACTTTATGGTCACGTTCCAATTGGGCTAGTGCTTGGACAACCTTCGTAAATGCATTAGCATCATCGAGACGTAAGCCATCAGTTAACACCTGTGCTGAAAAGCTTTGGGTGTGGTTAGCCTTCAAAAAACTAGCTAGTTGTTCTTGTAAATTTTGTTCGTTCATGAAAATCCTCTTTTTTCTCTCATCTAAAGTTTTTAGAGATTGTCATCTAAGAAGGCTAAAACATCATTTTCCAGCGCATGGTGCGCACTATTAACGGTTAAGACATGACCAGCTTCACTGTACAGATGAAAAGTCACTGGTACCCGTAACGCTTCTTTTAACATCTCAGCGCTACTTGGATCAATCATTTCATCTGCAGTTCCTTGGGCAATAAAGAACGGCTTCGTAATTCGTTCAACCCGTGCGGCTGTTTGATTAGCGAGTGTCTCCATCACTTTTAGTTGACCGCCGACGTATGTTTGCAAGAAAACATCGTTTTGCGCGATTGTTGTCTTGGACAAATTTTCAGCTTGATATGTCAAATTAGCATATTCAACAAATTTTTCAGGCATATGATTGTTCCCGCTAAACATTACGGGGGCCGCAATTGTGCCACCGCAACGAATTTCAGCGCACTCTTCCATTGCGCGTGTCGCTAAGATACCGCCAAATGATAAACCGATTACCGCAATATCCTTATAGCCACGATCCCGAACAAAACTGACTGAATCCCGCGTGTCTTGTAACCATTGATCCAAGCCACCTTCAGTTAGGATATCCCGTGGTTCACCGGTTCCGTGCCCCGTCAAATTCCGACAATACACAGCATAACCTTGCCGTTCTAAAAAACGGCCAAGTAAACGCATATCGTTGGCTGAGCCTGCATAACCATGCAATAACACCACTGCTTTATTGGCATTTTTTCCTTCAAAGAAAAATGTTTTTGGTTTTTGATACATGCTAAATACCTCATTGTCTGAATATATCCAATAGATCCCTAACAATCGTATCTCTTCCCTTACTCCGGTAATAAACTACCACTGCTCAACACCTTTTATCAATTCTCAACAGGCGTTAGGCGCTGATAAAAAGTATCAAGGGCAAGCGGTAATTTACTGCCACTCCCATTATACAACAAATTCGGACCTGGGACAAAACTCGGTTGCGCCCCACGTTGATTCCCACTACGTGTCTGGAACCAGTCTGGACACCGTGATGGAAGACAAGCATTTGAAGCCACAGTACGGTCTTCAAATGTTTGCGAAGCTTGGTTCGCTAACGCGGTAACCATCTTCACAAATCCATAATCAGTAACGAAACCCGTTACTGATTATGCCATCACGGTGCGAGCTAAAGTCCAGCCTGTTTCCAGCCACTTCGTTAGTTCGAGCAGAAAACCAAACTGGTAATATGCTGTAATCCTTGTCGCTGTGGGTTTAGCGGTAATCAATAATTCCACGCAGTGGCATCATACATCTCATCGCATTTTATAAATTTCGTGTTAGACGAAATAGAGCCGAAAACGGCTCTATACTTTTTACTGTTGGTGGAGAAATCCGTCAGCAGTTTTTTATGTTCTTCGCGAGGGTGGAGCAAAGCGACAGATGAGCCTAGAATAGATAATTATGTACAAAACAAAAAGGACATATTAAATGTCCAGCACCACGTTCCAACCGACAAAAATCAAAAAGTATGCGAGGTTATTTATTATGTCCCAAGACAATTGTATCTTACGTGAGTTAAATTTAAAAGATAAAAACATCCATTTTACCGACAATGAAGCAGGAGAATGGAACTATTTTGATTATCGTGGTCGCGGAGACAAACGACATAAATGCTTAATTTATACCGCTAATTTAACCTATTCCGTTAGCCAATGCAGTGACTGTGGTTTTCGTGATTGCGTCGAGCACTGGGGGTGGACTTCAACCGAGATGCGACTCACTGGCACGAGCTTGTGGGATGTGCGCTTAGCGCTGCGTAAACAACGTTTTCACTGTAAGAATTGTGGTAATACATTTACAGCAGTGTCATCCGACTTCGAAAAGAACTGCCAAATTTCACGAAACACGAAAGTAATCGTAAAACAGAATCTAAACGAAGATATGATGACAGAAAAAACTGTAGCTAAGCACCTTCATATCTCACCTAATTCTGTACAACGAATCGAATATGACGCAATATACGAAGGCGGACAATACAAGTATCAATACAATTTTAAAAACAACATTACCGAAAGCTATTTCCATGGATGAGTTCCCGCTCAGCCAATGATCAGTTTAGCTTTTTGGTGTGATGCCACTTCAATCAAGCAATTTGAAGTACTGCCCAATCGACTAACAAAACAATCAAACAATATTTTCTTGGATTTCACTAGCTAATCGGAGCGTGTTAAGCACGTTTGCATGGATAATGAACGCTCAATACGCCAGTTTTCATTAAGTTCTTATTTCGAAACGCAGAAAAATCATTATCGACGGCTTCCATATCGCTCAGCGTATCGGTAACGCCTTGGATAGTGTTCGTAAGAACATTCAAAAACGCATTGATGATAAACAAAATAATCGAGCCTATAAAATCATGAAGAGTCAATGGAAAATCTTCCACATGATGTATGAGGATCTCGAAAAAACGAAACCTTATTACATGCGTGGAATTAATGAATATCTAACACAAGAACAAGCGATTGGCATCGTCTTCGACGAATATCCTGAATTTGGTCAGGTTTGGACTGCATATCAGGAAATTATGAAAGCAATGCATAACAAAGATTTATCAGGTTTCGAAGACATCATCACTCATTACACGATTATGGGAAACGATATGGACAGCGCAATTTCGACTTTCGCCAAGAATTATAAGGGAATTCAAAACAGCATCACCTCGAACTATTCAAATGGACGTGTTGAAGGTATGAACCACAAAATCAAACAGCTTAAACGTAACTCGTGTGGTTACAAAAATATGGCTCACTTACTCTGGCGAATCCGTCAGATTTTTTAAGATGTCCCAATCTCCATTTATTTGGCTCATATGTCACTTCGTTCCATCCTCGCAAAATAAACAAAAAAGGAACTAGAATCCATTAAGATTCTAGTTCCAAAATAGTCCTACCAACAGAATTTGACACAGAGCCCCGAAAACAGTAGTGTGAATACGGAATACAATAAAACCCCCAGTAAATGAATACTGAGGGCTTTAATCGCAATTATTTGTGTGCTGATAAGTAAACTAATGCTAAGGCAATTACAAAGAATAATGTACCTAAGACAGCCGTTGCACGTTGCATTACGGCTTCAAAGCCGCGGGCTTTCTTTTCCGCAAACAAGTCACCGGCACCACCAGTAAGTGCGTTCATTGCGTCTTGTTGTTTAGAGGGTTGCATCATAACTGCGACAACAATTAAGACACTAACCACGATTAATAATGCTAAAAGAACGTTATACACCTTTGCGGCCTCCTTTTTTCTCGTCTAATGACAATTCATTTATATACTTTATCATAATTTATGCCGCTAAGCTATGACTATTTGATGAAAAATACCGAATTAATAGGCTTTGTTAGCATTAATGCCATTCACAGCTCAGCTCATGGTCATTAATCAGGCCAGCACCTTGTAAATATGAATACATTGACACTGGTCCTAAAAACTTGAATCCTTTTTTCTTGAAGGCTTTTGCGACGCTTTCAGATAAATCATTCTTAGTCGGAATATCCCCCATCACGGTAATTTTGTGATCAATCGGGTTATCAGCAACGAAACTCCAGAAAAATTTAGCAAAGCTGCCATACTCTTGTTGAATCGCCAAAAATGCTTGGGCATTCGTAATTGTTGCCTGTAATTTCATGCGATTACGAATAATACTAGCATCATCCATTAATAGCTCAACGTCATCACTTGTCATCGCCGCTACCTTAGTGACCTCATAATCATGAAATGCCCGGTGAAATGCGTCGCGCTTATTAATGACTAATTGCCAGCTCAATCCAGCTTGGTAGGTTTCCATGCATAATAATTCAAATAGTTCATGATCATCATACAGGGGCTGCCCCCACTCTTCGTCATGATACCGATAATAAGCTTCATTACCAACCTCAACCCATTCGCACCGTTTCCGATTATCCATTATGTTTCCTCATTTTTTATAAGTAAGTACCATATTCATTATTAAGTACTGATTGTAACATTTGGGCGTGCTGTTGGTTATAAATTTCTGGTAAATCATCGGGACTAAACCAAGCTAAATCAACAGTTTCATGTGAACTTGGCTTAAGCTCACCACTGATGTATTCCATTTCAAAGAAAAACGCTGGGGTTTGCGCTTGGTCGCCATTTTCATAAGTTACATAATAATCCGTAAAGACACCAATTAAATGTTTAATCCGCACATTCAAACCGGTTTCTTCTTGGTATTCTCGAATTGCCGTATTTTCTGCTGATTCACCATATTCCATATTACCGCCAGGAAAGCCCCACTTAAAGCCTTCTTCACGCCGTTGTAATAAAATTCGTCCTTCTTGGTCGCGCAAAGCACCACCAGCAACCGGAAGAATAACTGGCATGTTACCAACTTTAGCTCGTAATTCGTGGATATATTCTGCCATCCTGACACCTCAATTTCATTATTTTTAATATTTTCTAGTATACCGACTAATTTTGAAGAAATATCGAGTGAATCAAAAAAATCATTAAATTCTGGAATTGCGTACTAGTGCAACTACCTTACTTTGTTGCGATACTTTCCATGAATTTTTGCAGCTCAATTTCCAACGTATCATAGGCAACTTGTTTATTAGCTAATTCTTTTTGCAATGCATCTAACTCAGCCTTTGTATCATTAATTGAAATTTGTGCTTGTTTAAGTTCTTCAATTTTACTTGTTAATAATGCAAACACTTCTTCATCGGTCATATTTTCCATTTTCCACACTCCATACTTTGGTCGCTCAGTGCGCCCGTTTATTTATATTTATTTTAGCATACGTCAATACAAAAAAAGCCCCACAAATACATTGTAAATGTATCGTGGGAGCTTTCAAACTAATTCATGTTAAGCATTCTTAAGTTCGTTCAAACGTGCTTCAGTTGCTGCTAACTTGTTTTTCCAGTCAGCCAACTTAGCTTGTTCTTCAGCAACCACAGCTTCAGGTGCATTAGCAACGAAACGTTCGTTACCAAGCTTACCTTCACCACGCTTCACTTCACCTTGGAATTTTTTAGCTTCACCTTCAAGACGCGCAATTTCGTCTTCAATGTTAATCAATTCTTCCAATGGTACATAAATTTCAGCACCAGTGATAATTGCAGTCATTGCCAACTTAGGTGCTGCCACATCGGCACCAATTTCGATGGCCTTAGGGTGCGCAAAACGGTTGATGTAGTCCGTATTTTCGTTGAAGATTGCTTGCAACTCAACATCAGCGGTCTTAATCAACAAATCAATTGGTGTTGACATTGGCGCATTAGCTTCTGAACGAATATTCCGGACAGCCGTAATTAAATCAACGAGGCTTTGGAATTGCTTTTCAGCAGCTGGATTATTCAATTCAGCCTTCACTTCAGGGTAAGCTGCAATCATCAATGATTCACCATCATGTGGCATCGTTAACCAAATTTCTTCCGTAACGAATGGCATGATTGGGTGCAAGAGCCGTAATGTTTGATCAAGTACGTAGGCCAAAGTGTTTTGAACGTTGTGTTTAGCGGTTGCATCTTCACCATTCAAAGTTTCCTTGGTCATTTCAATGTACCAGTCGGCAAAATCATTCCAGATAAAGTTGTACAATGAACGACCAGCTTCACCAAATTCAAACTTATCAAACATTTCAGTAACGTGTTCGATTGTCGCGTTCAAGCGTGAAAGAATCCACTTGTCAGCCAATGAACGATCCTCAACTGCTGGCAATTCTGCCTTCGTGTCATCA
This sequence comes from Periweissella cryptocerci, assembly GCF_004358325.1. NCBI lineage: Bacteria > Bacillati > Bacillota > Bacilli > Lactobacillales > Lactobacillaceae > Periweissella > Periweissella cryptocerci. The sequence continues at coordinate 647,083 of NZ_CP037940.1, forward strand.
TCAAGGTTCATGATTACGTAACGTGACGCATTCCAAATCTTGTTGATGAAGTTCCATGCAGCGTCCATCTTTGTGTATGAGAAACGCACATCTTGACCTGGTGTTGAACCCGTTGAAAGGAACCAACGAAGTGCATCGGCACCGTATTTTTCAATGACGTCCATTGGATCAATCCCGTTACCGAGTGACTTAGACATCTTACGGCCTTGTTCATCACGAATCAATCCGTGAATCAAGACATTTTCAAATGGGCGACGACCAGTGAATTCCTTAGATTGGAACATCATGCGGGCAACCCAGAAGAAGATAATATCGTAACCTGTGACAAGGGTTGAAGTTGGGAAGTAACGCTTGAAATCTTCAGCGTCAACATCTGGCCAACCCATTGTTGAAAATGGCCACAAGGCACTTGAGAACCAAGTATCCAAGACATCGGCGTCTTGTTCCCAGTTTTCAATGTCAGTTGGTGCTTCTGTACCAACATAGGTTTCGCCAGTTTCCTTGTTGTACCAAGCTGGAATTTGGTGGCCCCACCATAATTGACGTGAGATAACCCAGTCGTGAATATCATCCATCCATGAAGTGAACGTATTTTCAAAACGTGGTGGGTAAAAATCAACGCGGTCATCACCCTTTTGCATATCCAAAGCTTGTTGCGCAAGTGGCTTCATCTTAACAAACCATTGGGTTGAAAGACGTGATTCAACTTGCACACCAGTCCGTTCAGAGTGACCGACTGAGTGCACAATTGGTTCGATGTTAATCATGAAATCGCCGGCTTCAAGATCAGCCACGATGGCTTTACGTGCGACAAAACGATCCATGCCGTTGTATTTGCCAGCACGTTCGTTCATTGACGCATCATCGTTCATTGTGTTGATACGTTCCAAGTTGTGACGGTTCCCAACTAAGAAGTCGTTAGGGTCGTGGGCTGGTGTAATCTTAACCATCCCCGTTCCAAATTCAGGATCAACGTATTCATCCGCAATAATTGGCACTTCACGGTTAACCAATGGTACGATAATTGTCTTACCAACTAAATCCTTGTAACGTTCATCTGAAGGGTGCACAGCAACAGCTACATCTCCCATCATCGTTTCAGGACGCGTAGTTGCGATTTCGATGTAGTGTTTACCATCATAAGTTACGTCATCATCCGCAAAGGCATACTTGACGTGGTAGAACGCACCTTCATCGTCTTGGTGGATAACTTCAATATCTGACAAAGCAGTGCGCGCTTGTGGATCCCAGTTAATGATGTATTCACCACGGTAAATTAAGCCCTTGTTGTAAAGTTCAACGAAGACCTTCTTAACAGCATCTGAAAGACCATCATCAAGCGTGAAACGTTCACGTGAGTAATCCATTGAAAGACCAAGTTTACCCCATTGTTGTTTGATAATAGAAGCATATTCGTCCTTCCATTCCCAAACTTGGTCGATAAACTTTTCACGGCCCAAGTCATAACGTGTCACACCTTCGTCACGTAAACGAGCTTCAACCTTGGCTTGTGTTGCAATACCTGCGTGATCCATACCTGGTACCCATAAAGTATCGAAGCCTTGCATCCGCTTTTGACGAACTAACATATCTTGCAAGGTCGTATCCCAAGCATGTCCTAAGTGCAACTTACCAGTAACGTTTGGTGGTGGTAAAACCACTGAGTAAGGTTTTGCTTTTTTGTCGCCAGAAGGCTTAAATAAACCAGCATCGTTCCACTTAGCATAACGGCCAGTTTCAACGGCAGTTGGGTCGTACTTGGTTGACATTTCAATATCTTTAGCCATGAATAAATCCTTTCTATATTCACAGGTGATTTGTACCACACTGTAAGTTAATTAACAATTTTTAGTTTTTGCATGTGATAGCGACAAAAAAAGGCTAAAATTTTTCTAGCGTGGAATTTGGATATGTGTCTCAGATTGATTCCCACTACGAGGCCGGAACCAGTCTGGACACCGTGATGGAAGACAAGCATTTGAAGCCACAGTGCGGTCTTCAAATGTTTGCGAAGCTTGGTTCGCTAACGCGGTAACCATCTTCACAAATCCATAATCAGTAACGAAACCCGTTACTGATTATGCCATCACGGTGCGAGCTAAAGTCCAGACCGGTTCCAGCCTCTTCGTTAGTTTGAGTAGGCAGTCTGACTAGTAATATGCCCTAATCCTTGTCGCTGCAAGTTTAGCGGTAATCAATAATTCCACGCTTATCTAGCGGAGTGACTGAAAATCACTTTGTGGCCGGCAGGCTTTACACCGAAATGGGACGTGACACCACGTGTCGAGTTTGTCGCTGAGGGTAGATGAGTAGTCTTTTGGCTTTAGCCATTAGATTGCCAGCTATCCCGAATTGCTCAAGACAGACATTCAGCCTGGAAGGCTAATCTAATCGGTTTTTGATTAGATTCAGTTGTTTGTTGCAAACAAACTGCTGGAATGTTTTGCGTTGCCGTACCTCAGGCATAAGCAAGCAGCTTGGGCATGTGCTTCCATCTCGGTGCACAATGTGATTTTCAGGCACGCAGTAGCATCATACATCTCATCACATTTTATAAATTCCACGTCAGACGTAATAGAGCAAAAAAAAGCCGCCCCGATTGCATAAACAATCAGGACGGCTTTTACATTTAAAGTCGTGGTACCACCTGAGTTGAGTAGTTAAACTACCCCACTTTGACGGATGATATCGGCACGTCACGCCGTTTAACCTTACTATTAGTTCAGGTCAAAATATAAGTAAGCTACCTTCAAATATGCTCTTGGAAAACTCGCACCAACCGTTTTCTCTCTAGACAAGTGACACATTCTAATCCTCTTACATGAATGTAAGTATCTTAACATCAAATGCCAGTTTGTGCCAGTAAAAATTACTTTGTCAAAATTTGGTCTAACTTCGTCCGGGCATCCTTGTAATTAGGTTCGTCAGCAATTTCTGAAACGATTTGACCGTAAACGACAACGCCTTCAGCATTGATAATGTAAATTGCCCGAGCGTCAAAACCAGTAGCTGTCACGAATAAGTTCATCGCATAGCCAAATGATTCTTCGACGTCTGAAAGCATCCGCATGTTTTCAACACCTTCAGCAGCACACCAAGCTGATTGTTCAGCCACTGTGTTAGTTGAAATCGTAACGAAGTTGATGTCTTTGTATTGATCAACAACGCCGTTGAAATGCTTAGTTTGTAGTGAGCAAGTATTAGTGTTAATGTCTGGCACAACACTAATCAACGTAACTTTACCAAGTAAATCAGCAGTCTTAACCTTGTTACCATCCTTATCAAGAACCTTAAAGTGTGGCAATTCCATTCCAACTGAAATTGGTTCGCCAACTGTTTCAATGAATTCGCCGTTTAATGTAATTTTCATGTTGTTTACCTCTTTTTATTTTCAATACATTCATTTTAACACGTTCTACATTAAATGAATGTGAAAATGAATGCGTTTTCTTGTGAACATTCATCGTTCAGCTGTACTGAAACATCCGACTTATCATGCTAAAATTAAAATATTATTGCTGAAACATTCATTTCTGGGGGAATATATTATGGAAAATTCACAACCATTACCACAATTAATTACACGCGTTTGGCTTCAAGCCCGCGGTCTTGTCCTAATTTTTGCCATTGCATTTCTTGCTGTATTACTTGTTTTGGTACACGTTTACCTCACTAATTTCATTTGGTTAGCGTTTCTGCTTGGCGGCTTAGCCATCATCGGTGCCCTAGTGGATTTAGCATTAATTCCGTATCACTACCGTTTCTGGCGGTATCTGATAACCGATGATTTTGTATTCATCCAATCGGGCTACTTTTTTCGAACCCAACAAACCATTCCGATGAATCGGGTTCAAAATGTTGACTTGAACCAAGGACCGCTCTTACGCTTGGCCCACCTAAAAGAATTAGAAATTGTCACCGCCGCCAATAGTTTTACGATTGATGCGGTCACGGAAGTTGAAGCAAACCAATTACGTAATCAATTAATTGCAACTGCTAGAAAGGCGCGTGACGAAAATGCCTAGACACCAACACTTTCTAACGCTCGTACTCACAATACTGCGGTCGACTTTTAACATTCTGATTGCGCTGTTAATCCTCATCAAATTCACCACGCATTTATCTGGCTGGCTCTGGTTACTACTAATCATTGTTCTAGGCGTGGTATTACCAAGTTGGCAATACATGCTAAACCGCTACACTTTCACGGCCAATGATGTTCATCTGCAATCCGGTTTATTTTGGAAAAAGGACGTGCATATTCCGTACGAACGAATTCAAACTATTCAGCGAAAGCAATCACTGCTGTACCAAATTTTTCGGCTAGCACGCGTAACTATCGACACTTCCGGCAAATCAAGCGGTGAAGCTGAAGCGGTTCTCCCTGGGGTTAAACTTAGCGTTGCTGATGAACTCGAGCTGCTACGTGCACAACATCATCAGGCACCTGTTACACCGGTTGTGCTATGGCCACAAAACATAAAAGCAGTGCCAGTAAGCCAACCAAACTATACGATTTCGCCAAAGAATCTGTTCATTTATGGACTAACCTCTTTAGGCATTTTACCAATCCTGATTGGAGTCTGGTTTGTCTATGACCAAATTGGAGACCTACTACCAAAAAGATATGCACATTGGCTCGTAAATAATTACCAGCATGGCACTTGGCAAGTCCTATTAGCCGTTATCTTGCTTATTTTCATCCTTGCGGCCTTAATTAATTTGGTAAAAACGGTAAATAAGTACTACGGCTTTAACATCACTCGAACTGACCATGCCGTTGAGCTGCAACGTGGTTTAATTAATCACGCAACGGTGCATTTCGATACCCGCAAAGTTCAAGCCGTCCAGTTCGAACAGTCACTTTTACGCCGAGCATTTCATTTAGTCACCGTCAAAGTATTGTTGGCCTCAAACGCTGCCGATGATGAAAGTGAAGCTGAACTAACGATGATTCCCGTAATTCCCATGAAATCACTAACTAAGGTTATGCCAAGTTTATTACCCGATTTTGACTACGGGATTCCGCAACAATTCACCAGTTTACCCAACGAGCGTTTCTGGTATTTCTGGCGCATTCGCTTATGGTGGTTACTTTTAGTACCGGGAATTGAGGCTCTGTGGCTGTGGCACTATCAATTACTCGCAATTATTACATTAATCGTACTGATTGCTTGGTTCACAAGTCTCGCGTGGTTTGCCAATCACGATGTTGGCTTAGCCATTATGGCTGACCAATTGCTGTTGCAAAAAGCTAGAAATTTCAAAAAGACTTGGACCTTAGTTAAGCACGTCAAGATTCAATCCTTAGCCATTAACCAATCGCTTTGGCTGATCAATAGTGATATTGCCCACCTATCCGTTGATGTTCGGGCAGCCAATTCAAGTCATTCGATTGATTTACGTTACCTGAATTTAGCTGATACTTTAGCCGTGCAAAAATGGTATACCACCACTTCGCTGAACTAGTCATTGGGACATAGTGTGCTTTGCTTTGGTAAATACAAAAAATCCAGCCCTGAATCAGAGCTGGATTTTTATTTACATTTCTTCACTGCGGTGTTCAACACCCGAACTATTATCTGTTACATATACTTCACGTGGCTTTGAACCATTTTGTGGCCCGACAAAACCTTGTTCTTCGAGTTGATCCACAATCCGGGCGGCACGATTATAACCAAATCCGAAACGGCGTTGGAGTAATGATGTTGACGCTTTTTGTTCTTTCATAATGAATTGAATTACTTCATTCCATTGTGAATCATGTTGTTTATTATTTGGTTCATCAGCATCCGCATCTTCCGCTTCCGTTTCGATTTCCTTAGTTAGGGAATCGTCATATTCCGCCTCCGTTTGGGCCTTGATGAAATCAACCAAGTTAACAACATCTTGATCTGATAAGAATGCCCCTTGCACACGTTGTGATGACTTACCCGAAGGTTCAAATAACATATCCCCATGGCCAAGTAATTTTTCGGCACCATTTTTATCCAAAATTGTCCGTGAATCCATCCCCGAAGCAACGGCAAACGCAATCCGTGAAGGCACATTGGCTTTAATCAAACCAGTGATGACGTCGACCGTTGGACGTTGCGTTGCTAGAATCATGTGAATTCCGGCGGCCCGACCAAGTTGTGCAATCCGGATGATTGGTTGTTCAACTTCTGACTTAACTTGAATCATCAAATCCGCCATTTCATCAACAATCACGACAATATGTGGCATTTTCGGATTGCCTTCACTGTGTTCGGCGTTATACTCTTCGATTTTCTTGTTGTATTCATCAATCTTACGAACCCCAACGGTTGCGAGTAATTTGTATCGATCATCCATGATTTTTGCAACCTTTTGTAAGGCTCGAGCGGCTTTACGTGGTTCAGAAACCACTGGTGTCAGCAAGTGCGGAATATCGTTATACACTGATAATTCCACTTGCTTTGGATCGACCATCACCATTTTTAATTCGCTGGGTTTATTTTGCATTAACAATCCAGCAATAATTCCGTTAATCGAAACTGATTTACCAGAACCGGTTTGGCCGGCGATTAGTAAGTGCGGCATCTTCGTGATATCCGCCATGACGACGTCACCCGTCAAACCGCGACCAAGTGGCACGGTCATACGGTCTTTTTCATGCTTGGGTGCACTTTCCATTAAGTCACGGAAACCAACCATTGCTTGTTGTTGGTTCGGTACTTCAATCCCAACCAATGATTTACCCGGAATTGGCGCTTCAATCCGAACACTCGTTGCGGCTAAAGCTAACGCCAAATCTTGTGCTAAACCAGTAATCTTATTCAAACGCGTTCCAATTGCTGGTTTAATTTCATACTGCGTAACTGTTGGTCCTAATGCCACGTTTTCAACGGTGACATCAATCCCAAACGACTTCAATGTTTGTTGTAATAAGACAGCTTTTTCTTTGATGGCATCATAATCACCCGTCTGATCGGTCGCTGGCACATGTGCGAGCAACTCAGTCGTTGGTAAGACATAGTCACTGTCATCAACAATCTTAGGCTGTAAACTGCCCTCGGCTTCATCCGCCTCGGGCGCCTTAACTTCTTTATCACGAATTGCATCAACGTGTGAAACCATTTCTGCTTGTGGTGCCAAGCGATCTGCCGCGGAACTAACTTCCGGAAAAATTGGGTCAGAATCACTGGTATCTGCCGCACTCATCGGAGCTGATACCGGCTTAGGCGTTGGCATCGCTTGCTTTGGTTCAGCTGGTTGCCTACGCGGTTCTGGTTCAAAACTTGGCGCCGGTTTAGCACCAGGCCAGGTAATATTCGGTTCAACTGGCTCTTCTTTGACAGCTGATTTTGCTTGTGGCTGATTTAGGGCATCAATATCAAACGGTTCATCAAAATCATTTGATGTATTTGCGACTAAACTTGCTTGATTTTTTTGTGCTACCAATTCGGCATCGTTAAGTTTGGGATCATTCATCACCCCACTGATGCGGGCTTGACGCTCGGCTTCACGGGTTGCCGCAATTTCTTCGCGCATTTGTTCTGAACGCTCTTGCATCTTAGTGCCCATTGCTTGCGTTGCTTTGGCTGTTTTTTGCCCTGCTAATCCCAAGCCATTAAATACAACGCCCAGCATCGCTTGCAACGGTAAATTAAAGAATACAATAATACCGCCAATGATGAAAACCAATGCAATTAATATTGTTCCCCAATTTGAGAAGAGTGGATAGGTCACACTGTACATAAACGCGCCCAGTGCACCGCCACCAATTCGTGTGGTCGTCGCTTGATTAGCAAAATCCGAGCGAACCATGTTTCCAATCACTTTAACCATTTCGCTATGGGTGTTCATGCGGTTAAACAAATTCATCGATGACCACAAGATTGCGCCAAGATATGTTAGCACTAAACCAAGGTAAAACCGATTCTTTATTTTTAACCATTTACCATATACCGCAAAATAAACAAAGAAGCCTGCCAGGATTGCCGCAAAAACTTGATATGAACCTCCCAGACCGTATCGCAAACAGTTAGCGAGGAATACACCTACGACACCAGTTTGAAAAATTGCTAATGCCAAAATGAATAACACCACAATCCCAATTAAATTATTTTTATATTGAAACGGCTCGCGTTTGGTAGCCGTTTTACGTGGTGCGGGTTTACGCGGCGTCTTCGCTTTCGTTGTTGTGCGCGGTTTACGTTTTGTTGTTGTAGTTGCCATATTTATCCTTTCCGTGACATGTAGCCACTAAACTCAATTAACCTCATTGTAACAAGCAAACGCGTCCGTTAGTATCCCGGACGCGTATGCTTATCGTTTATTTATTATTTTTAGTCCTTAACCTTGTCATTGTCGTACAAGTGCGTCGTTTCAAGGTTAGGAAAATCTTGTTGCCGTAAAGTTTCATAAATCACGATTGCTGCCGTGTTAGCTAAGTTCAAGCTCCGAATGTGCGTATCGTCTTGGGGAATTCGAATAGCTTTCCCAGGATTAGCCCGCATGAAATTTTCAGGCAAGCCAGTGGTTTCCTTACCGAACAAGAAATAGTAATCATGATCCGGATTGGTATAGTCAACTTGGTGATAACTCTTTTCGGCAAACTTAGATACTAAGAACAATTCATCATTTTCACCAAGGGTTGCCATGAATGCAGGTAAGTTCTTGTGGTAAGTAATATCAACTTTGTCCCAATAGTCCAAACCAGCCCGCTTCATCATCTTGTCATCAGTAGAGAAACCCAATGGTTCGATTAGGTGTAACGCTGTATCAGTTCCAGCCGCCGTTCGGGCAATATTTCCAGTATTCGCTGGCATCAGTGGTTCAAATAAGACAATATGATTTTTAGACATAAGTTTAATTACTTCCTTCAAATGTTATTCAATGTTCCCCATTATATCACAGCCAAGCCCACTACGATGATTTAGCTGTTGGCATTTTGTTGAAAATGTTACAAATTTTGTGTGCTTAGTACAAGCTTTTGCTCTCGGAAAGCCTAATTCAAGCCAAATTGCCATGCTGCACCACAGAACCAGACCTCGATTACCTAGATACAAAACCGTTCAACGACAAAAATTAGTACAGTCGTAGAAGCCCCGAGTAAAAATGGGCATAACCTATCAATACTCGTCCAGCCAACAAAATGACTCTCTTTATTCTAGTGCGGGGCTCTTATTTCTGTACATTTATTTAAGAATACTCACGTACCACGTAATATACCTTAGCCACTAGTTTGAGCACATCACAAAATCAGCGATAACTAATTTGATTGAATTTGTACCCAATGAATTGTCTGAAAGCAACATTTCAGCGGTTCAGTTTGTTTTCAATACGTCTCGGCCCATAATGACTATTTTGGCTAGTTTATTCACTCCCACGTCAGACGGAATAGAGCAAAAAAATAAGCCCGCTTTCTCCTTATTTGTAGTAGTAAGAAGAAAGCGAGCTTATTAACGTGAGTCAAAAGGATACAACCTTTTGTCCCCCATCGTTGGTATTAATTTATTTTTTCGACATTGCTTGATTGACGCCTTTTAAAAACGCATCCAATGTTTTACCATCGTTAAAGGCTTTTGCGGGCGCTGTATATTTGGCATACGCGGCTTTGCCATCAACTTTTGTCAATTTATTAGCGAACAGTGAGCTTTCAAAATCAACCGTATTTGGTAGTTTGTTAGCATCCACTTTCGCTAATTGGACACTCCCCAAAATCTCGGCAAAGGCTGCCCGATCCGTATTGTTACCATTGGTATAATAACGATTTGCATCTAAGAAATAGATTGGGATGTTAAGCCCAAAATTAGCAGAATTCGATTTAGTCAATTTGGCCAGCTGATCAATTCGGGCATCAGCACTACTCCCGACAATTAAATACAATTTTGGTGTTTTGCCGTAAATGTTGTTGATGTACTCTTCGGGACTAATAGTTTTAACACTTGGTGCCCAGTCAACTGCATATTGCGTTGCAATTTTGTTTGAACTCTTCGGTGTTGACGATGCGGATTTAACTACTTTACTATTTTTGGCATTTTCATCAGCAACATGATTGGCTTGGCGATTAGCAAAGTACCAAGCAATCCCACCACCAATAATTGCTAACACAATAATCGTCATAATCATCTTCGTAATTAGGTGGCGACGTTTTTGGCTAGCCTGTGCGACCCGTCCCGCTTCACGCTCAGCACGCGATTGCGTCCCCGCTAACATTGTCGGTTCGTCTTTTTTTTGAGCCATCTTACTTCCCTTTCACGTCGTTTTTGGTTGTTAAAACGACAACATTTACTGTAATTGTAGTCAGTGGCGTATTTTCCGCCGCCTGTTGAGCTTCTGGACGCGCCCCCCAGTGAAGTGGTGTCATATGCAGCAAGTCAGCATATAAGTCACTAGGAATTGTCCATTCATAACTGACTTCCGTGCTCGTAGCATCTGGGTAGTGTTCCTTAAACAGCTCGACCACGCGACCATTATCATACGTGTGTTTGCTTGAGCCTTCAGGATATAGCATTTCGCGTAATTCACGCAAATAAAACGGACCGGGCACAACTTTTACAATTGTTCCCCCTGGAGCTAAAACACGGTTAAATTCCGCATATGCACTAGGCGAGAAGAATTCAATCACACTGCTAAATGCGTCATCAGCAAATGGCAAATTAGCCAAATCAGCAACTGCAAAAAAAGCCTCCGTATCCAGTTGTGTGGCCAAGTTAACACCGGCCTTACTAATATCAAAACCAATCGCAGTATCGCGGTTATCACGACCATTTAATAAACGGACAAACGGGGTTCCTTCACCAGTACCGACATCCAAAATAGTTTGGGCTTCACTTGGCAAAGCGGCACTAACAGCATCAACAATGCCATCGAATAGCCCAGCTTGCAGCACACGCCGGCGCGCTGCTAACATACCATCATCATATTCAGTATTGACCGCATGGTTCAAGAAATACAACGTTCCTTTTTTGGAAACATCAAGACTATGACCATTCACACAAGTTAGCGAATACCCGTCAATATGGTCGTATGGTTGCCCACAACTGGGACAGCGAAACAACGCCAAGTGTTGTTCAATAAACTGAATACCTTGATCAATTTTTTTCATCATTATTCCTCATTAGCGTGCTCTCAACTTTGTGTTACTGCAACATAAAACACAGTTGAAGCATCTTTTTCGTTCAATTATTATTTACTTAGTATATCGCATCTTATTGCAAATTGGATATACCACATCGTTTTCACGTAAAAAAGTGCTTTGTCCAAAGACGCAGCACTTTTCCAATTTATTATTTATCTGTAACTTCTGGATTTTTAATACCGTCAATTTCAATTGCACTTTCATCCATTTTTAGTTGCCGTTCTGAACGAATTTGATCGCGTTCTTCCGGTGAGAAAAATTCGGAATTACTTTGCCACCATGTATAGAAGTGGGAAATTAACACTTTAGCTACAGCATAGCCGGGAATTCCAAAGATGACTCCCATGATACCGAAAATATTTCCAGCCGATAATAACACGACAATCACGGTCACTGGGTGAATTTTTAAATTATCACCCAATACTTTAGGCGAAATCACCTTACCTTCAAGCGTTTGTTCAATCATGAAAATAATTAAGACTTTGACTAACATCCAAGGTGAAATAAACAATGCAACTACAATTGCTGGAATCATGGCTAAGAATGAACCCAAGAATGGAATCAAGTTCAAGAATCCAGCGGCAATCCCAATCACCCAACCGAATGGCAAGCCAATCACGGCGTAACCAATTGAAAACATCACGGCAACCGCAAAGGCAACAATTAGTTGGCCACGAATATAGTTGGCAACTTGTTGATTGATTTCACCCAACACATGGATGAATGATTTTTGTGTTGCTTTTGGGAAAAATTTGGCCATATAAAATGGTAAATCGTGACCATCTTTTAACAAATAGAACAAAATAAATGGGAATGTCACCAGTGTGATAAAGAACCCACTAATGTGCCCAACTAATCCGGTTACTGAACCGACCGCACCACTTGCATATCCCGATGTTAATTTTTGTAAATATTTCGCGATGTTGTCGTTTTGTTGCACTAGCCAATCTTGAATCGGCTCAACCCGTGGATCATGCAAAACATCATCAGCAACGGTATTTAAATTGCTCCAATATTGAGGCCAATGTTTCAAAAATTGATTAACTTGTTCGGACAAAGCTGGAATCGCTACCGCTAATCCCCAGACAACTAATCCCGTCAAAATCACAAATTCAACTGTAATCGTAATCCAACGCTTCACATGATACTTAAATTGCAATTTATCAACTAGCGGATTCAATAGATAGTAGAATACGCCAGCAATAATTACTGGCGCACCCACCGCCCCAAACAATTCTGAGAGTGGCTTAAAGATAAAGTGTACCTTGTCTAACATGAAGATGATTAGGAGTAGCAGCAAAGCTCCTGAAAGGACACTAATAAATTTATTATTGATAATCCATTTATAAAACCAAGATTGTTTTTGATTCACCATTCGACCACCTCATCATTATTTAATACTATTTTAGCACGAGAGCACCTTTGATGGGCAAATGGATACTGGTACGGACAATTATTTTCATATATCACTGTGATTAATGTCACATTTGTTGTTATTTTTGGTATAATTGTAAGCGGTAACATATTCATTAAAAACAAAAATACCCGTATTGTAAGCAAAATCAGTAATGCGGATTTACATCTTTAGCATAACAAAAAATTTGGAGGCATCATCTCTCATGCAAGAAAAAATTCTCTTTGGTACTTACACAAAAAAGACTTCAAAAGGTATCTACGAAGCAATTCTTGATACTGACAAGAAAGCACTGATTGAACCAACTTTGGTCGCTGAAATCGGTAACCCTACCTATTTAACAACTTCTAAAGCCAACAAACTTTATTCAGTTGATAAACACGGTTCTGAAGGTGGTGTTGTGGTTTTCGATAACGCGACGCGCCCTGCTACTAAGTTGAGCGAACACATCATTGATGCTGCCCCTGCTTATGTAGCAGTTGATGAAGATCGCCAACTCCTCTACGCTGGCTACTACCACACTGGCGTTGTGGAAGTATTAAAAATTGACGGCGACAAATTAACTTTGACTGACTCAGTTACTAACGTTGGTTCAGGCCCTCGTCCCGAACAAGGTTCAGCCCACGTTCACTTCACTAACTTAACACCTGACAATCGCCTTGTCGTTGTTGATCTTGGATCTGATAAAGTTGATGTCTATGACGTTTCTGCTGAAGGTAAATTAAGCTTGGTATCAACTTACGTTACTGCAGCTGGTTTTGGTCCTCGTCACATCCGTTTCAGCCCAGATGGCAAGCACGCTTACTTACTCGGCGAACTTTCATCATTGATGTCAGTCCTCGAATATGATGCAACCAGTGGTTCATTTAAACTCGTTGAAACAGTTTCAACGAAGCCAGCTGACTGGACTGAACACAACGGAACTGCTGCCATTCGTATCACCAAAGACGGTAAATTCATCTACGCTTCTAACCGTGGACACAACTCAATTGTGGTCTTCGCTGTTAGTGAAGATGGTGCCAAAGCAGAACAAATCCAATTAATCTCAACTGAAGGTGAATTCCCACGTGATTTTGCCTTGAATGCCACTGAAGCATTCTTAGTTGTTGCTAACCAAGACACTGACAATGTTTCATTATTTGAACGTGATGCAACTACTGGTAAATTAACATTACTCCAAAAAGATTTTGCCATCCCTGAAGGTGTCCGCGTCCACTTTGAAGGTTAATATTTCATACAAACAGCCGTAACAGCATGATGTGTTACGGCTATTTGTATGCTAGAATATACTAATCATAAATGTACTTAAAGGAGCTCTATTCATGACTTTATTAAAAGAAGCAGTTGTTGAAAATTTCACTGATATTCCTGCCGCCGTCCGTAACGGTGCTTACCGTATCGAATTAACTGACAACATGGCAGTTGGTGGTACAACCCCTTCAAAGGGTATAATTGCCGAAGCTAACAAATATCTCACGGAGCAAAACGTTGAATTAACCGTCATGATTCGGGCCCGCGGTGGTAACTTCGTCTACAACGATACTGAAGTTAAAATCATGGAAGCCGATATTTTTGAAGCCCAACAGCTTGGGGTTGATGGCGTAGCTTTTGGTGCAGTCACTGCCGACGGTGAACTTGATGAAGAAACCATGGAAGCTTTGATTGCTGCGACTGGTGGTATGAACATCACAATGCACATGGCTTTTGATGCCCTCAATCCAACTAGTCAGCTTTCAGCAATTGATTGGTTAGCTGATCACGATGTTACGCGAATTCTTACTCACGGTGGCGCCCTCGATACACCTATCGAAGATAATTTTGATCGTCTGAAGGAATACACGGAATATGCCGCTGGTCGGCTTGTGATTTTACCTGGTGGTGGCATTAACGCTGACAACATGGAAACTGTTGCCGCAGCACTTAATGCCAAGCAAGTTCACGGCACCAAGGTTGTCTCATACAAGTAAATCCGATTAAAAATAATCGTGGAACAAGGTATTATACGGCCCACTCCCACATCAAATAGCTCGATTTCGGCTCTGTGTCAAATTCTGTTGGTAGGACTATTTTGGAACTAGAATCTTAATGGATTCTGGTTCCTTTTTTGTTTATTTTGCGAGGATGGAACGAAGTGACATATGAGCCAAATAAATGGAGATTGGGACATCTTAAAAAATCTGACGGATTCGCCAGAGTAAGTGAGCCATATTTTTGTAACCACACGAGTTACGTTTAAGCTGTTTGATTTTGTGGTTCATACCTTCAACACGTCCATTTGAATAGTTCGAGGTGATGCTGTTTTGAATTCCCTTATAATTCTTGGCGAAAGTCGAAATTGCGCTGTCCATATCGTTTCCCATAATCGTGTAATGAGTGATGATGTCTTCGAAACCTGATAAATCTTTGTTATGCATTGCTTTCATAATTTCCTGATATGCAGTCCAAACCTGACCAAATTCAGGATATTCGTCGAAGACGATGCCAATCGCTTGTTCTTGTGTTAGATATTCATTAATTCCACGCATGTAATAAGGTTTCGTTTTTTCGAGATCCTCATACATCATGTGGAAGATTTTCCATTGACTCTTCATGATTTTATAGGCTCGATTATTTTGTTTATCATCAATGCGTTTTTGAATGTTCTTACGAACACTATCCAAGGCGTTACCGATACGCTGAGCGATATGGAAGCCGTCGATAATGATTTCTGCGTTCGGAAATAAGAACTTAATGAAACTGGCGTATTGAGCGTTCATATCCATGACAACGTGCTTAACACGCTTCCGATTAGCTAGTGAAAATCCAAGAAAATATTGTTTGATTGTTTGTTAGTCGATTGGGCAGTAACTCAAAAATTGCCTTGATTGAAGTGGCATCACACCAAATAAAGCTAAAACTGATCATTGGCTGAGGCGGAACTCATCCATGGAAAATAGCTTCGGTAATTGTTGTTTAAAATTGTATTGATACTTGTATTGTTCCGCCTCGTATATTGCGTCATATTCGATTCGTTGTACAGAATTAGGTGAGATATGAAGGTGCTTAGCTACAGTTTTTTCTGTCATCATATCTTCGTTTAGATTCTGTTTTACGATTACTTTCGTGTTTCGTGAAATTTGGCAGTTCTTTTCGAAGTCGGATGACGCTGCTGTAAATGTATTACCACAATTCTTACAGTGAAAACGTTGTTTACGCAGCGCTAAGCGCACATCCCACAAGCTCGTGCCAGTGAGTCGCATCTCGGTTGAAGTCCACCCCCAGTGCTCGACGCAATCACGAAAACCACAGTCACTGCATCGGCTAACGGAATAGGTTAAATTAGCGGTATAAATTAAGCATTTATGTCGCTTGTCTCCGCGACCACGATAATCAAAATAGTTCCATTCTCCTGCTTCATTGTCGGTAAAATGGATGTTTTTATCTTTTAAATTTAACTCACGTAAGATACAATTGTCTTGGGACATAATAAATAACCTCGCATACTTTTTGATTTTTGTCGGTTGGAACGTGGTGATGGACATTTAATATGTCCTTTTTGTTTTGTACATAATTATCTATTCTAGGCTCATCTGTCGCTTTGCTCCACCCTCGCGAAGAACATAAAAAACTGCTGACGGATTTCTCCACCAACAGTAAAAAGTATAGAGCCTCGATTTCTACCTTTGTTCGTAAGGAGAAATCGAGCTATTTTGTATTTAAGCTATATTATATCTCGGCCAAATTTTAGTTATTAATTAACAACCAGTTCAGGGCAATATCACTGATGTATTCATCAAGGGCTGTCCAATTCAAGTTTTCATTTGCGACGGGGAGCTTGTAACCGGCCTCCGCCAAGTACTTAACATAATCACCTAGTTCGTTACCAAGCCCAACAATCACATCAGCTTGTGGTGTCCAGTAGTCAAATAATTTTTCTTGCACAAACGATAAAATCCCCTCAACATTCCAATCATCCATACTTTGATGATATTCACGAATCATACCAGTTTGGACGGCTTGTAAGAAAGCCGCAACTTCCGGTTTCTCAGTGTATTCAGCCACCATCAAGGTCCCAACTTCCATATCATCACCCAGTGCGACTAATGGTGTTTTTATCAACTTAGGTTGCATGCCTTGTGTTCCGCGGAACATCTCAGCAATAAGTTCCTCAGCCAGCTTACCATCCGCATAGAACATCCCCGCGTATTGGGCTGCTAATTTATCCTCTTGGCCTTGACGCATACTTAGTTGTAATCCTAAATTATTTGCCATTAATCGTACAATTTCATCACGCTTTGGCACGGCCATTAACAGCGTCCGCGGATTAACACTTGATTCTTTCTTGAAAAAGTTAATGAAATCACCCAGAAATTTGTTCAATACCGTGAAGTACTGCCATGTAAATTCAACTGAACTATTCAACGTTTTCGTCAAGACATCAAGAACATTAATCGTAGTTGGTCCAGCCGTTAATTGTGTTTTATAATCAACTAACAAAACTTCTGTGAAACTCAATAAAAATTCATCACTAACCGCTAATTCGAGTTTGCTCAATTTTTGATGGTGCGTTAAATACCAACGAACCCGTAAAAAATAAATATATTTATCAGCTACAAATGGTTTCAATTGTGTCGCTTGTTTTTGCTTACCCAAGCGATTCTTTTGGGCCTTTAAACTTTTAACTTGGGCAGCATGACCTTGCTTCATCAGATAACCTCTTTTTGTTTTTTCATAAAGTTCATTATAACGTGTTTCGCCAAAATAGGTTACTCAACGGACCTACTAAAATTCCCAACGAACTAATTTTGGCTAAAATTTTTCTAGCGTGGAATTTGGATATGTGTCCCAGATTGATTCCCACTACGAGGCTGGAACCAGTCTGGACACCGAAATGGAAGACAAGCATTTGAAGCCACAGTACAGTCTTCAAATGTTTGCGAAGCTTGGCTCGCTAACGCGGTAACCATCTTCACAAATCCATAATCAGTAACGAAACCCGTTGCTGATTATGCCATCACGGTGCGAGCTAAAGTCCAGCCTGTTTCCAACCTCTTCGTTAGTTTGAGCAGGCAGTCTGACTAGTACTATGCCGTAATCCTTGGTGCTACCAGTTTAGCGGTAATCAATAATTCCACGCTTATCTAGCGGAGTTACTGAAAATCACTTTGTGGCCGGCAGGCTTTACACCGAAATGGGACGTGACACCACGTGTCGAGTTTGTCGCTGAGGGTAGAGCCGACCGGGCCTTATTTGTCCAGCGTAGCTACAAATATGAGCAGTCTTTTGGCTTTAGCCATTAGACTGCCAACTATCCCGAATTGCCCAAGACAGACATCCAGCCTGCAAGGCTAATCTAATCGGGTTAGGATTAGATTCAGTATTTTGTGAAACAAAATGCTGGGATGTTTTGCGTTGCCGGTTCGCAGGCATAAGCAAGCGGCTTGGGCATGTGCTTCCATCTCGGTGCACAATGTGATTTTCAGGCACGCAGTGGCATCATACATCTCATCACATTTGATAAATTCCACGTCAGACGAAATATAGCCGCTAATTTTTTGTAAAATAAAAGAGCCGAAGCTTTCGCAACGGCTCAGTTTGGCATGTATGAATTGACCGGTCATACCCGGGGAAGCGGAATAGTGCAACGTACCCGCCTCCGTCTACCGGCAGTCCCATTTCTATTACTAGAATGGTAGTCATGACTGGAAAGGTTTGTTCCACAACGCCCCTTACAAACACCCACATACGGTGGTAACGTGTCCCGGCCTTGAATAACCACTAGCACTTGCGTGAACACCCGAAGGTATCTGGTTTTTCTCGACTCATCGCATGTGTAATATATTACCATGCTGCCATATTTAATACAAGTACAAATTTTAATTCAAGTCAAACAATGATAACTCACCCTATTCAGGCTCCGTTACGACGCCTTCATTATTAAAATCAATGCGATCATGTTCATCTTGAAATTTTGCTGCCAGCAACCATGCTTCCGGATGAATAAACACTGCGCCATCATCTATATGAATAATGTTCGACCTTTGGAGCTCTTTAACTAAATTACGAACGTGTTGGTTATCGTTGTTTAAATTCACCTTGTTATCCTTAATTACGGCTTGTAATTCCATCACAAAATTTTCCAGTAAGTAATACGTTTGCAAATGTTTGGTCTCACCATTTGCTTGACCTTTTAACTTATTAAAAACCCATATTCGAAATGCTGGAATTTGTGGGACTCGATTCGTATCTGGTACCAAAATATTACCGACAAATGCGGCTTCTCTAGTAACAGTTACTGGCAAGCCCAAATCTTTTGTGAATGGTGTTAGAATAAACCTTTTCACAGCCTTCTCCGCGGCATTTTCATATAATAAATGCGACTTACCATCATTAGTAGTTGTATCCTCAAAACGATTAAACAGCAAGTGCCTACGTAACCGACTTAAATCTGAGGACGACTTACCTTGTCGTAGATTTTGGGGCACGGAAATATAAAATGGCGTATTTGCAGTTACATGTTCGACCGTATTAACATTAACTTGCTTCAATAGATAATCAGCATACCTCGCTACTAATCCAGTCGATTGATAACCAATTCCACTAAAATCTTTTTCTATTAAGCCTAAAGTTTCCGCATATTTGGCAGCTATTACAACATCCTTTTCCTTGAAAAAAATATCATCATTACGCATCAACATCGTATCTTCAACGATGTTTTGTTGGGCACCAGTTGAACGCTCGTTGACAACGAATACTTCATTAAGCGGTTTATCGATCAAGGCTTGTAAAAACGTTAAGAAGGCTTGCACTTCGGCTTTCGTAGTTAAATATTGGCGTCCGGTAACATTTAGCGAATCAATTCGTCGATTGGATAAACGATACGCTTCGACTGTGGTTGTCGGCACACTCCAATGAATTACCGTGATTCCATAATTGCGTGAAAACCATTCATTAATCTCACTATAATTCCGTTTCACTTTCATAAAACCATTCCGCGTAACGTTCGTAACAACAGGATTATTAATTAAAGAAATAATTGCTTCTCGCATCTCTTGTTTTAGCATCATACCCTCCCGTCTACTTGGAACTATCGTGTAATTAATTTAGTTGTAATTTTCTTATTTTTAAACGTCAATGTGTGCGTCCCACCAACAAAGTACACTTGGTCATTAGCTGGTGTATCTTCAACTTGCACTTCTACTCCAAGCACACGGGTTAAGCCTAATTCGCGATAGGCGGCATCCTTCACGTCATTTAAATCATTTGGAATTGGATCATACTGAATTGTCTTTTTTACCCCCATTGAAATAATCGCGGTATCAATAATTGCCGCCGAAATTTCCGAGATTACCACCGGGTTTTCAGCTGCAAAATCGTGTTGCACCGCTTGAATTAACTCAATCGTCTGCGCAATTCGCGGCTGATTATCAATTTCATTTTCGATTGTTGCCACGTCTTCTCCCACTTCAGTTACATTAGCAATTCGAGCAATTTTTGTTGGTAAGGTCGTTACGTTTGCCAATAATTCGGTGACGTATTGTTCTGGGTTATAATTACCAATAATCGGTTCATCATAAATCAGACTATCAATAACTTCATCCATCTCGCAGCTATTTTCGCGCATTGTTTCCGTATTTAATTCAATGTTAGCAGGATTATCAATGCCAAATGTGTTCGCCGTGAATCTTATTACCTGTAAGTCATCAGTGAATTGATTAATTTGATTGGCTAAATCGGCCAGTTTTTTCCGACTTTCCCGGGTTGATGCTCGTGTTTCAAACATTGTCACCAACATAATTAACCGTTCTACCAGGCCTTCCACCGGGCGCATCGTCCGCTTAGGTAGACCACTTGTACCAGCAAATAATTGTGTCATTTGCTGAAAATTAATATTGAAATCACGCGCTAGCTTCTCTGGTACAGCCATACTTTGCGTTTGCGAATATTCAATATGGCGCTGGCGGACTTGGTTCAATAAGCCTTTGTCACCACGCAGTTGAGCAATTTTGGATTGCACTGTTCGATACTCATCATCCGCAATAATCATAAATGAATTTTTGATATTATGCCATAACAGCGTCAATTGTGCGATTGTTTCATCAAAATTCAATTCAGAATCGTTCCGTTGTATTTGTGACAATTCACGATGTGATTGACGGACAAATTTACTCATATTAGCCTTCAAAGCTTTATCATTCTCAATAATCAAGTCAGGACTGGTAAGTGAATCCTTTTTTGTTTTTTCATTTTCTTGCCGTTTTTCTGAAAGAAAATTCAAAGCAGCGGACGTTACTGTTTCGACTGCCGCCACATCAATTGTGACACTTGGAATTTCGTCCATATGTTGAATATCCATTAACCGATTTATAACAATCGTGCCAAATTCAGTCAACATAAAGTGGATCGGATTCATTGGATCAATCAATCCCCTTTCAACATCATCCCGATAACGCATATCTTCGTCTTCTACTAATGTCCCGCGGGTATGGTCAAAGACATATTCATCATCGCGTAAGTGCTTCAATCGCTCCCGAATATCATCACGCCGGCCACCAATTTTTTCGACAATCCTATCAAGCGATATACCCAGCCCGCCAGTTTCAGTCTCACTATCACTTAGTACCTCAATAATTGCCCGTGTTGTATCGCTATACAATAGATGTAAAATTTTGAGTAAATCCGGATTAAACTGTCCTACCATTTTGTTCCTCCTTTCTCGTTTTATTGTGATTCGTGTTTAATTGAAGTTCATAAATTTCGGATAACGTTTCTTGTTCCACAATTTGTTTAGTTTTGATAATTTGCTCATATAAGCCTTTTAAACTCGTTTCAGTAGCTAAATCGTATTTCAATTTAACATCACTATTCTGCGCTAGGTATATCGGTGCGGCTTCAAATGCAGCGGCTGACATCCCCAGAAACTCCAGCGTTGGCACTTGTTGTTTTGCAATCATTGCGAGATTAATTCCATTTACATCTAAATCACCTGAATAGTAAACCTTTACGTGCAACTTAGCTAACCGATTAATCATTTGCCCCACAAGATGTGGTAACGAACCACTCGCAGTGATAATTGATTTTTCTGGATACTGATACATTAATTCTTCTGCATACGCCTTATTTTCAATAATCCAGATTGCTTGATTATTTGGTGTTGCAATCATTGCATGTTGTAAATTGTAGCGTGAAAAAATACTAAATTTTTGCAATTGCTGATTAACGATAAAATTATTAAACTGAGTATCGGTATTTGGTTCAATCAGATTATTGAAACTAAACGCTGCCTCGTCTATTTCTTGACTCGTCATCGTGGTCAAGTCATCATCTATCATTGCTTGATACCAATCAACTAACAATTTTTTTACAAAACTGCCCTTCTTGTCTGGCAATTCGTGACTATCATTGGTCACCATAACTGAAAAATGCTTCAACGATAATTTAGTGGCCGGTGTCAATTGATTCAATTGCGTGAATATTTTTACCGCTAATGCTAAATCATCAGGAATCTGCCCGGTCCGAATATACCCTTTTTCCCAATCTGAGAATTTGGTATAACTACTAACTTTTCGTGCAACAAGTGGTGCTAAACTACGCATATATTTGCTAAATGCAAGCTGTCGTTCTTTATTCTGAATTCGATTACTTGGTAACGCTTTCAAGCCACTTTGTGTTGCCTCGCGCGACAAGTAAACCTTTAATTGTTTCTTACTTTTTTCCTGAATTATCCCGGCTTGGAAAAAAATCTTCACCCATTCATCATGTGTAATTTCATCTTGTTTACGTAATCGAAATGTTGGTGCAACTTGATGCTCAATCAAAAATAAGTTAACTACTTTTTCAAAATTGCTCGGCACTTGTAACCGTGCTGGTATCCGTGAATTATTCGTAACAAACACTTGCGAGACATATGCTTGCAAATTAAATAAATTATTTTGCTTTTTACTCATCATTACTCACCTTGTAAAATTTGAATTCCTTCTTGGAAGTATGATTCACCAACTTTCAAACGATTACCGGGCATTGTTGTGGTAGTTAACGCAAAACCATCTTGAATGGCACTATATTGTGCCATTGCAAACTCATATGAATTTGCAATCATATCAATTCCGTACGCTGCAAAGACTTGCATAAGGGCATTAGTGTTATCAACATCAACGACCGAGAATGCTTCATCATGTAGCGATAGAATTGGTGCAGTGCCCATTTTTTCCTTTGCCGCATTAATGTGTAATAACTTTGGTAATGTATGGAAAATAGTTGCTTCGCCACCCGAACCATCAGATTTTTCAGTTGATGCCGGTTGCCAGCTTGAATCATTATTTTTTCGCGTTTCTGCTGCAAAGGTAATTAAACCAGGTTTGAAATCATTATTCTTCGTCCCGTTTTTATTTGACTTATAATAATCAGTCACTAAGAACCAGTCATTAACTTGTGCTCTGAATTCATCTAACCCGGTGGCTTTTTCGGCATATTCATTAATAATACTGAAAATCGCTTCGGCATAATCATTCATAACATCTTTATTATTACCAAAATCTTCGTGTGCATTTTGCCAGCCTTCCCAAATCGCCAATTGCCCATTTTTTAGCAATGGTGATTCTGGATTAAACTTAACTTGCGCCCGCATTGTTGCCATATGCTGATTGCTTTGGGCGACAACTTCAAGTTGTTGGTTTGTTAACGCTGTTTTAGCGGTCGCATCATTGAACAATTCAATAATTTCATCATACGCACGATTTATGTTTTCGAGCGCAATTTGCTTAGCAGCATCGGTTTTGGTTTCGTTAGCTTGTTGCGCTTGCCCACTAATAAACTCTTGGTCCGCAACCAAGACATTTGCAACATTTTTACCGTTGATTGACACCAATTGAACTTGCCCGTATTCCGCACCAATTGTCGTCAAATCGGCTATTTCCGCATTGTTTTGAATTGGTTCCGTAATACTAATCGTAACTTCTTCACCATTGTAAGCAAACGTATCTTGGCCGGCCGTTCCGTCTAAAGCATCCATCAATCGTTGTAAATTATTAGTCGCAACCCGCTTCGCATCGTCTCTTTGATATTCAACATTTGCTGCAATTACGTCGCCAAGTTGTGCATCATTGTCATACAAACGAATCACATCAAAAATTTGATTCTCAAGCTTTGCCAATTCATAACGGCTCTGTTCGCGATTAATTTCTAAATCTGGCAACGTTACTTCAAGGTTCCCAATATCTGCCCCAGCTTTCGCCTTAGATTCAGTTAATATTTCTTTGCGACTCTCTAATTTTTGAATTTCGCGGGCAATATCATCTGCGGTCGGCATATTCGCAGTCTCTACCTCATACGTCGTCAATTGTTCCTCGTACTTTTTTAGTTTAGCATCACACTCTACTAGATCATCTTGTGCCATTCCGACGTTTTCTTGTAAGTCGGGCGTCTTCGCTTCGGCTTGTTGGAGATTCTCACTAACCGTTGCTAATTGATTTCGAATATCTTGATAACTATGAACTGTCCGTGCATTGGCACTGAAATTGTCAATATCCATTAAAAATGACACTAATTCCGTTGTCCATTCGCGTTCATCAAGGGCCAGCTGATATTTGTGATTAGCCGTTTTTTGGTCTCGTTCAATTGTTTCAATTTTACGCTTCAAAATCTCTAGTTTATTTTGATTTTCATTGCGGCTTCGCACTGCATAATCCAAATCTTTAATTGCATTGCTTAACTGTTCATCATTTAATAATTCAACTGCACGCTTAACATCTTTTTGACCTGCATTAAGTAAATTAATCGCTTGGTCACGTTTTTGTTCCACGTTACTTATTTTATGCGCAATTTCATCGTGTTGGCGTGTCAGTTCATTTAAACGTTTAACGCGCGACTGGCGGCGAGCCTCTGCCCCAATGATAAACATGCTTTCTTTGGATGGTTCAACCGGTGTTGCTACCGGACCATCAATCATCCGCTGATTTTTTAATTCAATCGTAATTGCCATATTGCATCCTTTCTATTAGTTATTCAAGAATCGTGATATCAGAGATAAAGCCCTCAATTAATTTACGTTGGTTTGCTTGTTGGGTGTTAATTTTGATGAATTCTGCCCCATTACCATGGCCGTTTTCGTATGGTACCAATGTTGGAACATCGAGTTGTTCAATTACGCGCTCACCGACAAACGCAATAACCAAATCATGCAAAGCCCCTTCCAATACTTTTTGCTGTGCGGGTAGAACTGATTCTTCAAATTCAATCAAGTTATAGACTGCTTCTGCAGAATTATCATTAAGCAAATTGCGATACTCTGAGTAGCGTTCATGCTGAGTATCTGTCTGTTGTTCTAATTGGGTAATTGCTTGTTGTGTTTCTTGTAAACTCATACTGTACTTAGTTAAATCTGGTTCAAATTGTGCGTGCGTATTAAGCACTTCGTCGCGGAGCAACTTTTCGATTGTGTTAATTACTGATTCAATTTCATCGAAGCTCCGGATCGCTTGTGCCTCCACAAATTCAGCCAATTGTGTCTTACTTTTCACCAAAATTTCAGCTTTAAGCTTAGCAATTTGTCGTTCATAATCTTCCTGATTTGTACGCGCTTTTTGCACATTATTTGCCAGATTGCTTGCTGAATTTTGTTCCTGATTGAGTTGCTTACTAGTCTCTTGTGATTTCATATCTAAACTACGAACCAACTTGATTTCATCAATAAAATCTTGAAATTCACTTAAGGGCTCAGTTGAATTTGGTTCAATCTCAACGTTCGGACTAATCGCTTTAATCTGTACTACCATATCAACATAGTCCTGATAAACAACGTCATACTCAGCTTGCAAGTTGATTTGTTGCTGTTGATACTCCTGCTTATCTTTTTGATTAGTATTAAATTTTGCTTTGCGGTCGGCCAATATTTCGCGCGCGATGTTCATTCGGCCGCGCGCATTTTCTAAGTCGGATTTTATTTTTTCTAATTTGCTATCGCGTTCATGAACCACAATCTGTTCTGCGCGTAGTCGCCGTAGCTCATCATCCACTTGCATTAATTGCGCAGTTGTTTCCACAATAATCTGCTTGTTTTGAACAATCGATGCGCGATTTCCAGCAATATGAGCTTCTAATTCATTAAATGCACTGTTTTCTTTTGCGTGCAATGAAAGTAGATATGATTTTGTGCTGTCATTGGCCTTACGTGCGAACTGGGCAACTTCGCTAACTGTACGCTTAGCTTTTTCAAACCGCCGATTTGTATCGGCAAATTCAAAGGTTTTATCAATCATACGATTAATATCATCTTCGTACGATACTTTTAAATCCGGATTAATTGTGTATTCTAAATAAGTTTGATTAATAATATCGGCAATTGAACTGTCGTGTGAAATACCAACATCATCCGCATGTGACCACATATAACGAGCTTCAGTATCAAAGTCCATCGGTTCTGCTTCAAAAATTTGTTTCGCAATTAAATTTCGCCAACCATTAACACCATTCCGAACTGTTTGACTACTATTTTCACCATTTAAACATTTTGTAAATTCAGCAGCTTCAAATTGCTGCCAATAATTTTTAAATTCAACGTAATCCATTCCTTGTGTGGCTGAACTCATCACATTCACATTACTTAAATCAACATTACGCGCAAAGGCATACCATCGTTGCGTATTTTCTGGAATTAAACTACCATGCGTATCTTCTTCGGTATGCATCCCGAGAACTAAAGCAACCGTTTCATCATTCATCCGTAAATTAGTGATGATGTATGAATTTCGCTTGGAACCATATCCCGTCCCTTCAGTCGCTTTCCGGGTATTAGCTGAGCCAAACTTGCGCGCTTGCGTATTCGACATGGTTTGCAATTTAGCGTCTGCATATGGAAAAACAGGTAAAATAATGGCTGTCGTAATTACTGACTTACCACTCCCATTTTTACCATTCGCTGCGATGACATGGTTTGCAGCATCGTATTTTAATTTCGTGTCAAAATATTTTTGCTTCTTTTGCCGCCAATAATTTGCAACAATAAAGCCGTCAATTGAGAAATGATTCATGCTTCACCTCCGTTGTGATAATCAGCATTAACAACCGTTAGTAATTTATTCTTTATCTTTCTATTTTATCAAAATAATTAGTTCATTTGTGAAAATGTACACTATTGGTTTTCGCGGTAATCTATTTTTGAATTTATTAGTCATATTTACGGCTAAATTTTTTCTAGCGTGGAATTTGGATATGTGTCTCAGATTGATTCCCACTACGAGGCTGGAACCAGTCTGGACACCGTGATGGAAGACAAGCATTTGAAGCCACAGTGCGGTCTTCAAATGTTTGCGAAACTTGGTTCGCTAACGCGGTAACCATCTTCACAAATCCATAATCAGTAACCAAACCCGTTACTGATTATGCCATCACGGTGCGAGCTAAAGTCCAGACTGGTTCCAGCCTCTTCGTTAGTTTACGTAGGCATTCTGACTAGTAATATGCCGTAATCCTTGTCGCTGCAAATTTAGCGGTAATCAATAGTTCAACGCTTATCTAGCGGAGTGACTGAAAATCACATTGTGGCCGCTAGGCTTTACACCGAAATGGGACGAACTTGACACCATGTGTCAGGTTTGTCGCTGAGGGTAGATGAGCAGTCTTTTGGCTTTAGCCATTAGACTGCCAGCTATCCCGAATTACCCAAGACAGACATCCAGCCTGCAAGGCTAATCTAATCGCGTTAGGATTAGATTCAGTATTTTGTGCAACAAAATGCTGGGATGTTTTGCGTTGCCGGTTCGCAGGCATAAGCAAGCGGCTTGGGCATGTGCTTCCATCTCGGTGCACAATGTGATTTTCAGGCACGCAGTGGCATCATACATCTCATCGTATTTTATAAATTCCACGTCAGACGAAGTACAGAAAAAACTCCAGCCACAGAAATTAATCCGCACCTGGAGTTTAATGAAATATTTATTGCTAATTATTATTTACTTTTGTTGGTAATACTGAAACAACGAAACTAAAAATACCAACAATCACCGTGAGAAAGGTAACAAAACTACTCAAACCACCATGATTACCATTAGTTGTTAACACA
Source organism: Periweissella cryptocerci (assembly GCF_004358325.1). Classification (NCBI taxonomy): domain Bacteria; kingdom Bacillati; phylum Bacillota; class Bacilli; order Lactobacillales; family Lactobacillaceae; genus Periweissella; species Periweissella cryptocerci. Next base: position 674,641 of record NZ_CP037940.1, read on the forward strand.
TTAGAAATTGCGCTTAAAATAATTGGTACAAGTACCCCAAGTACTAACCAGTGCCAGATTTTAAAACCGGCGTCTTGCCAACGACGTGCAATCAATGCAAAGGTTGGTAACACGTTAGCCAACCCCCACAGCCCTGCCAAAACCGCAACAATGATAAATGGTACGATTGAGCCAACATGTGGCTTATCACCGCCAAACAAACCAATGATAATCGATGCGCCTGTAGCCAATAATAAAATGAAAATAACAATTGTAATCAAACCACTAATCAATTGCATCCACCAGTATTCTGCCCGTGTTGCTTGGCCTTTAAAACCAACATATTGTTTCCAATAATTTTTCCATGCTTGTCCCATTGTAATCATAATTCTTTCCTCCAAAGTCAAAAATATAAGTCCTAGTTATCATAAGTGTTGTTAGATTGTCACTGCGTTAAATTTTTAGTTCAGCTATTTTGGTAAATAACCAAACTTGTTACAAATTAATCGCACGACATTTTCCAACGCTTGCAAATAGCCAAGCTGAAACATAATATGGGTTTCATAATAACACAATTAACTATGCATTAATAATATTTAAGACAATTCAACTATTACTTGGCGCTTACCCGCAATCTCAATAATCTGTACTGGGGTCTGAAAAACACTTGATAGCAATTCTGCATCATAACATTGTTGAGCTGTTTTTCGATCGACATAACCATTTCCACGAACTAACCAGACAAAATCACTAAAGTGTAATGCTTGATTCAAATCATGCAACACCATCACCACCGTTAAATTATATTCAGTTTGAATTTCTTGTAAAACGTTCAACAGCTCAACTTGATAGTGCACATCCAATGCTGCAGTTGGTTCATCAAGTAAAATCACGTCTGGGCGTTGACAAAGTGCATACGCCAGCCAGACACGCTGTTGCTGACCACCTGATAATTCATCGACTAATTGGTCAGCCATCTCTACCAGTCCCAAGCGCTGTATTATGCGGTACATAAATTCGCTATCAGGAACTTCATTGGTTAGCCCAATTTCTAGTAATTCCGTGACCGTCAGCGGTTCAAACAACTCATTATTTTGTTCCAGATAGGCCACTTTTTCATCAGCAAATACAATGCGCCCCTGATCTGGTTGCAACGTTTGACTTAGCAATTTAAGCATCGTTGTTTTACCACTACCATTTGGGCCAATAATTGTCGTTATTTTGCGCGGTGCGACAACCAAATTCACATTTGTTAATATCGTTTTTGTTCCATGTTTCAGGGAAACGTTTTTAAAATCAAGCATGCTTCACCTTCCTTAACACTAACCCAATAAAAACTGGTCCACAAATTACTAGTAAAATCGCCGTTGCTGATAATTCACGCGGTGCTAAAATCGTGCGGGCTAGCGTGTCTGCATTCAATAGTAGCAACGCCCCCAGTAGTGCAGTTGGCACAAATAGTTTCAAACGACTCTGGCGCGGTAACATTAGTTGCGCCAGTTGTGGCAAAATCACCCCAACAAAATACACCACACCGATAACGCTTGTTACACCACCAATTAATAAACCTACGACTAACAAGATAAACCACGTCGTCCTATTTTCGTCTTCACCTAACTGCCGCGCTTGCACTGCTGATACCGCGTAAAATTTCAAATGACTGCTCAAGAGTACCAACACAATTAGGCTGGCTAATAAGATTATGCCGAGCACCCAAACTTGTGACCAAGTCACGACAGCCAAGTTACTGACGTTAACATTGAACCCACTATCTAATAATTCTGTCAGGGCAGCAAACGTCATCGCTAAGGCAATTCCTGTTAAAATCAAGGCATAATTCTGTAATCGCCCCCAAACAATGAACCGCCACATGACAACCACCACCACACCCAAGAGTGCACCCGCTAGAACTTTACCACCAAAAAAATTGGGTACGGTAATCCCAGCTAACAAACTTAGAAATTGAGTGCCATTCATCAGTCCTAAAATCGAACTATCCACTAGTGAATTGCGTGTAACAATTTGTAGTAATAGTCCCGTTACGCCCAAAATAACCCCGGCAATAATTGCTGTTAAAATTCGTGGAATTCTGAGTTGCCCGACAATCTGCCATGCCATAGTTTGACCAGTAATTAAATCATCTAGGCGGACATGCGTGCTCCCCACGACAATTGCCACCAATGCACTGCAGATTAATAGCCCAATTAAAATTGGCATCAATAATTTTCTCATCGGCTAGCTGCTCCCATCCACGTATGTAGTTGGGCAAACGCTGCTGGTGCATGTAAATTTGCCGTTGGTGCAAACGTTGGCAATTCACCGTAATGAATTTGCTGTTGCTTAACCGCTTGGATATTTTTCCAAGTACCTTTACGTAGTTGTGCTTGCATCGCTTTTTTAACATTTTGTGGCATCGCGTGCGCTAAGACAATAATCATCTCAGGGTTTTCCTGATTAATCATTTCCATATTAGGACTGACAAATGGCGAGTTACCATTGCCACCTACAACTTTGCCACCAGCTCTTTCAACTAGGTCACCAATATACGATTGGTTAGTACCAACCATATAAGAGCCACCAGGCATTCCCATTAACACCAGAACCTTTATCTGACGGGTGGCTTTTTCAGCAGGTAAAACCAGTGTTGCATTTAATTTTTCCGCAGCCTTCTCACGGTGATACATCGTACCCAACTGTGTAATTGCTTGCTGCAAGTTCGCCAATTTCGTAAAATTGACCGGTTTTAAATCAATGTGTTCTTCGTTTAGTTTACCTTGATAGTCACCAACTAAGGCGTCATCAACAAATACCGTTTTCGGTTTCAAACTAACAATCCGTTCAATATTGGGTGCTATATGATTGCCGACTCGTGGGAGGTTTTGATCAACATTCGGCAGTTTTTGGTTAGTTGTCGGTACACCAACGACCGGAATTTTCAACTTGGCAAACACTTCAGCTAGCGCCACCGTTGTTACAATAACCCGCGGTTGATTAGCCTTAATATTACGCTGATAGATGTGTGTCCCAATGGCTCCACCAAAGCACACTACAATCAGACTAACTAAAATGGTGATGATCCGTTTTTGTTTTTTCATCTCATCACCCCTTTTTCCGTCGATTCAGCAACCAAACCGTCGCTCCACCCAACACACCACCTGCCGCAACTCCAATGGCGACATATGGCCAGTAGCTGACCTGTTGTGTAATTACTTGTGGTTGATCTTGGTTCGACAAATCACCTAGGGTTCCACTTACACTGCTTGAACTGCTTGAACTGCTTGAACTTACTTGCGTTGCGTTGACTGGAACATCATTTGCTTTATCACCTGCTCTAGCGACTTGTACAGAAGCCGATTTGCTACTCTTTGTCGTTTTTTTACTAGGGGTAGCTTTTTGTGTTACGTGTGATGCAGCAGTCCTAGATTTTTTCACTGAATCGGTCTGCCCTTTCGTTGACTCCACAAACGGTGCAACATTATCAGCAGCCAACACTAGCCCGATTTTGTACGTGTGGTGATAGTTAATCGGCTTTGCGTCAATTCTAATATTAGCCGCAACCGGTTGATTTACATCTTTAGTGTGGTAACTAAATTGATAAATATAACTTTTATTTTGGCGGTACCGTTTCACCGCTGAAACTTTTTGACCACCAACACTTTGCATCTTAACTGGATACTTGCCAAGGTCTGGTTCCGTTTTAATTAACATTGTGACTTGGTATTTATCCCCAACGACGTTCACGTGAGCCGGTTGGACAAAATACGCACTCGCATATGATGCATCCTGCGTACCGTCTTTTAATACTTGATATTGCACAGCCGTATTTGCTGATACACAACTCAATACCGTTAGTGCAGCTAAAATACAGGTCGTGATTGCGAGCCCCAATTGCCATTTAATTCGTTGCATCATTACGCCCCTCCTTAATCAATTTGTTAATACCAAATACCGTTACTAAGTACGTTACGAGTGTCGTTAACAACACCACGGCCGCAACAATCATGGGGCTCCCTTGTTCTTTCACAATAATCTGATATGGTTTTACCACTATTGGTGTCGCAGTCTGCGTTGTTTGTGACTGCGGGCTGACAGCAACGTTGGCTTTTGCCTTAACATTCTTTGCTAATTTCCCCGATTTGCTTTGTTTTTCTTTTTTTGCGGTAACTGCCACTGACGCAGGGTTCTGTTCAGAAGATGATTGTGACACTATCACCGAACTTGTCTTTGGTAAGTTAGTTGATTTGTCGATTGCCGTTGACTTAACAGTTTTGGGCTGCTTAACAGTCGATGATACTACTGTTTTATAGTGCTTGGCATCCACCGCTAAACGAATTGTGTAAACCTCATTATAGATAATTGGTGCATTAAATTTAACGTGAATTTCTTCTGTAAGCGGCTTTTTTAACGCATTTAGCGACTTTACTTTCAACGTGTAGGTCATCACATTAAACTTGCCATGTTGTTGATTACTAATAATGCGTTCACCATGTTTATTATTTTTTGTTAAGCGAATTGGTTGTTTGCCCATCATCTTAGGCGTTTTTGTCTTGATAGTTACTTCATAACCCCTTTTAGCCGGCTTAATGGCCACTGCTGATTGATAGTATTCATCGGCGACCGAAAGTTCATTTTTAGTTGCATGTAAAACCTGTAACGTTGCGGTTTTAGTTTTATTGGGCTTCGTTGGCACCTTTTCAGTTGGTTTTGTTTCAACTAATTCTGGTACTGAAGGTGTTACGGGTGCCGTTGTATCTGTGAACGGAGCTTCTTTGCCAGTGACTTTGGGATTATTAATTACTAAGCGAACTTCATATTCATGGTGATATTCAAACGGCAATTTTGACCCGTTTTTCCCATAAAGTTGGCTAATATCAACCTTAATCATCTCCACAATTGGTTGGTTGAGTTCACTCCACTTAGCAACATGCAATGTGTAGCTCATAGTAGCATCTTCTACACTAAGCATCCGCTCGGCGTGGGTGTTCCCACTAGCTAGTTTAATCGGTTGTTGATCAACAATTTCGTGCGTATCGGTTGTCACTACCACATCATAGCCAGTTTTTTCGGTTCCATATATTTGCACATTAGGTTTGTAGTACCGATTAGCATAGGACACATTTTCCAAATTATTAACATCATCTGGATTCGCCGTCGCACAACTTGCCCGTTCTTTTAGGACAACTAATTGGTTTTCATCGGTTGCTGCCTCACCGTGTTTTACGCTATTGAACACCCCGAGTAACACACTAAACAAAATCGTCAAAATAACTAATAAATATTTATGCCATTTTTGCATGTTGCGCCCTCCTCATAATTTCGTTACGCCCAATCCCCCATAATTATGCCTGCCGTTAAAAACTAACTCCTCAAAACAATTTTTATTGCATTATTGCTATGCACAAAAAGGGGCCACTAGTGCAGCCACCTTTTCACGAATATCACTTGTGCTTATATGTGAAAATGATTGTTTTGTGATTCTTGATTGTCACAACCTTTTTCTTAGGTGTCTTATACTTTTTAATCTTCTTAGGCTTGAAAGTTTCCTTGGTGTTCTTAGCTACCGTAACTTTCTTGCTCTTAGCAATTTGCTTGCCCTTTTGATTAACGTATTTGACGGTGACCTTTTTGTACTTCTTCGCCGCATACTTGATGGTAATCGTCTGCTTACCCGTAACCGTGTATGACTTAGTGGTTTTCTTGTAACCCTTCAAATTCTTCTTGCCCAAGTTAACCTTAGTACCAAATTTTTTCGTCAACTTTTCAGTTTTGATTACTTTGCCCGTCTTCTTATCAACGTGCTTAACCGTTAACTTGTATGACTTGGCTTTGTAAGCAAACGTCACGGTCTTATTACCATCAAACGTTACCGTATTGCTTGTAGTTGGCTTTGCGTAACCCTTAATACTTGGGGCAGAAACCTTCTTCGTTGTCTTGTATTGTTGGGTACTAGTTGTCGCTGACTTGATTGTCTTCCCCTTCTCATCAACATACTTCACGGTTAGCTTGTAATTGTTTGGGACATAAGTGAATGTAACGTCACCAGATCCCGCAACTGTATAAGTTGAATTTCCTTGTAACTTGTAATGGGCGTAGGTTGGTGCCGTAATCATTTTGCCATTTGGGTATACCAATTTGTCTGTCTTATCGGCATCCGTACCTTTAATCATGACGTTCACGTTTGCGTAATCCATACCCAACCGCACATCATATGTTTCGTGGTATGGTGATCCAAAATCAATATTAATCGTCATCTTCATTTGTTGCAGTTTTAACAAATCAGCCATTGAATCAGCATGCCAAGTTAAAACTTGTTGACCATCAGCATTCAAAGTTGATGTCACTGGAACACCTGGAATATCCAACTTAATTGGTTCATCATCCACGAACCAGCCTTTATCAATATCAGTAGTCAAACTGACATTGTAGCCCCCTTCAGTTGCGGGTGTCACTAAAGCACCTTTATCGAAAAATGATGAGGCCATTGATTGTTCGTCGCCACTGACACCTTTTAAGAATGCCATTGAGTACGTTGCAAATTTATCAAATTGTAAATCGGCAAACGGTGTATGTGTGGTTCCTGGTTTCATTTCGTAAGTCATTGATGTCACAATTCGCTTTGATAACAATGTAGTTGGAATTGTAATTTCAAAACCCACGGCCGTTTTTACGCCTTCAATTTGCGTTTCCTTAGTTTCGCCCATTGTATAATGCGTTAGTAGCTTGTTAGCATCATCAGTCATCAACATCGTAACTTTTGTGCTTTGTCCGTTAATCTCAATTTTAGCCGGTGAAATTAAATATTTGTTCATTGAAGCTGAAGGATCATCTGTACCATTTTTGTAATTTGAAAACGATACAAAGTAAGTTCCATCTGTTAATTTAGCCCCATCGGTAACTTTGATGTCTTTCGTTGCAGCACTCGCTGCCGTTTCTTGTCCCAAAATACGCCCATTTTGCAATGGCGCACCAACAAATGCCCCTGCGAGCATTGCACTCAATAGTACTTTACTAATAATTTTCTGTGTTTTCACGCTATCTACCGCCCTCAATAATTTATTTGTGTAAATTTTGCATCCCACATCTAGCAATTAGATGCATGAATTTCAACATACTGTGCCCAATATGTTCATTTTCTCACGAATTGTAAATTCATTCTATTAATAGCATGTTTTTTCACAGGATTTTCAGATAAAATTCACAATTATGGATTTTCGGTGAATTTGACGCGATGTTAAACATAACGACAAAAAACGTCTAACAACATTTTCAGTTGCTAGACGTTCATTAATTGATATTACTTTTCCAAATCAGCAAGGATTTCGCTCAATGCTGGCTGGCCAAAGACATTGTATTCGGCCTTGTAGTTAGCAATTGTTTCAGCGTCAAACTTCGCTGGATCAACTGGTACAAATGCGACGTCGATTGGATTTTCATCCTTAATCTTAGCGTCGATTACAACTGGCTTGGTGTTACCGTTAGCTTGAAGTTCGGCAACCTTATTGAAGACATCCTTAGCTTCGGCGATTGAAGTGACCGTGAAGCCAAGTGCGCCCATTGATTCAGCGTACTTTGCCCAGTCAGCACCAATCAAATCGATTCCGTAAGGTTCTTGACCCAAGGCAATCTTTTCGTGCAAAATGAAACCAAGTTGCTTGTTTTCAAGTACGATATTGACAACTGGCAAGCTGTACTTAACTTCAGTGAGCAAGTCTTGCATGTTCATTGCAAATCCACCATCACCGGAAACTGACCAAACTTGGCTATCAGGGAAGCTCAACTTAGCCGCAATTCCGGCTGGCAAGCTGTAACCCATCGTAGCGAACCATTCAGACAAGCTCAACTTTTGGTTGGCGTTCATCTTAGCAGCACGGACACCCCAAGCAGTGTTGTTACCAACATCAAGCGTGAAGACATCATCGTCACCTGCGTGGTTGCGCATTTCGCGGAGCACTGCTTCAGCAGACAAGCCCTTTGATTCGTCATCAGCAATTGCATCCATCCAAGTGTTCCAGTTAACCATATCAGCTTGAGCAGCCTTCAACCAGTTAGTCGTTTCAACCTTATCACCAGCAGCAATAGCTGCACGCAAAAATAGTTGAGCATCGGCTAAGAAAGCGTAATCAATATCTGATTGCTTGCCCAAGTCAGCCATGTTGTTGTTGATTTGAATAAGCGTCTTATCACCTGGCAAGTAACGGCTAAATGGGTAGTTAGTACCAGCAAGGATAATCAAGTCAGCATCTTGAGTAACTTCAAATGCTGGCTTAGTTCCCAAACGACCACGCGCGCCCATTGCAGATGGGTGATCATCAGGAATGATACCCACGGCAGGCACAGTATTCACAACTGGAATACTGAACTTTTCACTAAATTCGATAACTTCCTTGCGGGCACTCATCAAGCCCTTACCAATCCACAATACTGGGCGCTTGGCATCAGCTACCAACTTGTTGAATTCAGCAACGCTATCAGCATTAACGGTGAGCTTTTCATCGTAAATGTGTTTAGCCGCAGTCTTAGCCGGCGTATATTCAATTTCTTGGGCGCTCAAATTATCAGGCACGATAACAACGGCTACCCCTTTACCTTCGTAAGCTGCCCGAATTGCTTGGTCAATCACGTAAGGAATTTGAGCAGCGTTAGTGATTGTCTTGTGATAAAGTGCCACATCGGCAAAAATAGGGTCTTCATTCAATTCTTGGAAATAGTTAGTGTTCATCAATTCAGTTGATGTTTGACCAACAATTGCAAGCAATGGAACGCGGTCCATCTTGGCATCGTACAAACCGTTCAACAAGTGCGTTGCACCAGGTCCAGCAGAACCAAAGACCGCCCCAATCTTACCAGTTAGCTTAGCATCAGCTGCCGCAGCCAATGCACCAGCTTCTTCGTGCCGTACTTGAATATACTTCAAGTTTTCACGTTCGCGCCAGAACCCTTCGACTGTATTGTTGATTGAATCGGCGGGAATACCATAGATGTGATCGATATCCCAATTTACTAATACTTGTGCCAAAGCTTGGCCAGCCATTAATTTTGCCATTATTTAATATTCCTCTTACTTTTTAAAAGTATTTTTCTACAAAGAACATCTTAACTCTTTCGCTTACTAAATGGAAGCGAAATGGATGAAACTTTTTATTTTTTGCTGTGAATGCTTAAAAACATTACCTTATTTAAATATGCACATCATCTAAGCACTAAAAAACACCGCTGCCAATCCCACAGCGATGCCTTTATTTTTCTCACTCGTTGAATATTCGCTTCCCAAAGTAATTTTTCTACGCCACCACCTGTGCTACTTACTCAAAAAATGTGCCATATTCTGATAAATCACTGCCTGTTTACGCATTATCATTGCTTGATCTTGCCGGATTTCAGCAATTAGCTTTGCTATATTGATGTTCACACGTTCTGAATTCATTAATTTTCCGCCTTGAACTGCTAAAATTGCCAGCTCTGCCGTATTAGCAATTTCATTAGTAAAAACAAAAATATCTCTGTGGTAAAAGTCGTCGCTTCGCGCCCAATTCACATCCACACCATCATATATAACAGCCTTTTTAATATGGTTGTTATCTTTATAGAGTGCCATCTGCCCACAACGAATAAAGTTCCCACTTGCTTCGGGATTATCCACCAAAATGACAATGTCAGCTTCATTGCCGTCAAATCCCATCAATTTTTCCTGCTTCACAGCTACATATAATTTAGATGTTTTCATATTTCACGCTTTCTAAATTTTTAACTTGTCAATATTAACTATTTAGCCTAATTTCACTTTTTCAATGCACCATTTCAATATTAATTTTCGATTCTCAGCACTTAATAACCCGTGCGTATTGGTATTTTTGGTTTGTTGATCTTGGCGTTTCAAATACCGATGCATTAAATACCAACTACACAGTGTTACGACCAACAATACCCACCCGATGATTGTTGTTTTCGTAAACTCATCCATTTTATCAAGCCCCCTTTAAACTCACTACAGGTTTACGCCCACTATCAGTATATTAATGCTGTTACTGTGCAAATTTTCCAACGGCAGCTAACGTTTTATCCCTAACATCAACGTTACTTTGCTTGTATAACCGCTGATAAATCGACAGCGCAGAGCGTCCGTTAGTCCCTGCCATATAATCATTAATAATTTGTGTGGTCAAAATGTCCTTATATTTAGCAACAGAACCTTTGCCAGGATTCTTGAGCATTTTGATGACATAATATCCATTACTCCCCTTAATGGGTTCGGGACTAATCTGATTATTCGCTAAAGTAAAGGCCACCTTTTTAATTGCTGGATCAACATTAATTGATGTTGAATTAAACGCCGGCATAATACCTTGATTGCCGTTAGTCGTTGTATCTAATGACTGCGTTGCCAGTATTTTCTCAAAAGACTTGCCAGCTTTTAATTCTTGAATAACTTTGAGCGCAGTTACCTTATTTCCAACCATAATGTCAGCAACCGTCACGTTTGGATAGTATTGTTTGAACTGTTGCTGTAAATCAGCTTTCGTAATTTTAACGTTCGCTTTAATTGCTTCACGGGCAATTAAATTCTTTTTGATTTGTGCTTTATATGTGTCTGGAGTATACCCACTTTGTTTCAGTGCTTTGCTCCAATCTGACACGCTATACATTGCGCGACTAGTCTGATAGCTCCCCTTAACCATTGTGTTGGTAACTTTATCACCATATTTTGCCGCTAAAATTTGGTCAAGCGTGGCCTGTCTTAATATGTTTTTGGCTTCCGGCATTGTTTTGATTTTTTGATAATAATCAGCTTGTGAGATTTTACCGTATTTAGTTGTAACTAATGTTGGATCCGCCATTTTCTGAGCGATTATCCAAGTAACACTAACAATGCTGACAATGACTATTAGTACGGGCACTACCTTATTAATTTGTTCTTTGATCATCATTTATCCCCTTGTTCTGCAATGATGGCCCGCAATTCTTTTTCTTTTTTCTTCATTCGTAAATAAATGAAGAAAATAACTAGTAGTAGTAATACAACTCCCGCTACAATAAACCACCATGTGTAGTTATGCTTGATTGTGACATCTTTTCGATTTAGCGCCCGGGCCTTGGCTCCGTTAATAGTAAAATCACGTTTAAAATGCCAAGTGCTCAGGCCGGATATCAATTTCAAATCCATTCTGTATTTACCGGCGACCAGATCTTTACCATTTAATTGCGTTGGGAAATTAAATTGAGAATTAGGTGCAATCTGCATGCCCGCTTTCTTGGCCGAATAGAGCACTTTCTGATTACCTTGCTTTGTAACTTTAGTAATGACTTTGACTTGATTCAAATACGTTGCTGTTTTATTGACTAAGGCACTACTAATTACATTTCGATAATTAATTTGTGCTGGCTGCACCTTAGTTAACTTCATCACTGGTTTGACTGGTTGATTACTTTCACGGAGCACAATCCCGACGACATATGCATACCGGTTAATAATTGACATTCCTTTGGCAGCATTGGTTTGCTTGCCTTCAACCGGTTTGAATGTAATTCCACCAGCAAGCACGCCCTTAAATTTTTTTTGCGGTACTTGCAGTTTAAACGTGACGGTAGTCTTGGATTTTGCTGGTATTTTTACAGACCGAGTCGTTTTTAAAATATTGGCCATGTCAGCTGGCGCCGAACCGTCAAGTTTCAAGCTTGGAGCAGTGTAATCAACGACCCCGTTCACGTTAGTTTTAGCCGCATTAATAATCGGTTTGACCTGAACAGCTTTTTTGGTCTCGTTAACCAGGACAACTTTCAATGTTTGTGTCGATCCTGGCTTAACTTTCAAGTCAAAATATGTGTGCAGACTATTCACCTGATTCTTAGGTAGGATAGGATTAACTGAAAATGGAAGTGCACTGGCATGGCCAATCGTCGTCGCCCCAATAAACATCGCAATTGTTGCTGCAATGGCCAATAAAATTTTTGTTAGTTTTGACATATTCATTCTCCCCATTCTTGGTTATTATGTACGCCACCAACAAGCGGTGGCTGAAATTAATTACTAGGTGTATCACTTAGCGTCCACGTAATTGATGCTTGATACGCTGTTGATTTTGCATTTTGCCCATTTACAACATTCAATGCAACGTCTTTATCTACTTCACGACTAGTTTTAGCACCGGCTTCACCAGTAATAGTTGCCAAGTCATTAGCTGAACCAAAATTACCAAGAAATGTGCCATGGCCTTCGTTCTCTGGTGCCGAAATTATCGTAGTTGCCACATTTGGCACTAGTTCATTTGTAGTAAATGAACTACTCATTCCATTACCAACGACATTCGGTGTTGGTAATGAATTATCAGTCGCTACCTTAAGCGCTCCATTTTGATAATCTAATGACGTGATTGGCAGGACATCCCCATCACTGTCTTTGAAATTAGAAATCATTGCATTCAGCTTCCAACCTGATTTATCAGGGCGACGATCTGACACTTGAACATATGGTACCGAATTTTTTGTACCATCACTGTATTTCTGTGATGTCGCATAGTATTTTTGTGCACCAGTACTAATCGTTTGCGTGCCAAAATTAAACGATGGTGCATAGTCTAATGTTAATGATCCACTAGTTGGATTAGCGGCGGCGTTGCCAGTCACTGTATCAACCGGCTTAACCGGCTGACTGACATTCGGATTGCTTGGGTCTAGCGGGCTAACCGTGACTGGTGTATACGTGACTACTGTTGTTTCATCGCTACCATCAAAAGCCCCAGTAACCACCGTTTTGTCAGCAGTATATCCCGGTAATAGTGGTGTCTCAATCGAATAACTTTTACTGGATAGTCCACTAGTTGTGTTACTCCCATTTTTAACTACCACATCGTCAATATATGATCCTGCTGCTTGACCTTTAATCTGATAATGGACTGTCATTGACCCAGCTTTGCTGTAATCGAGGACGAAATTATTATCGCTATCATTTTGGCCGACCGTAAATTGTTGTGGTGCCGTCATTGCATAGCCCTTAACTTTCGGCGCAATATAGACATAATCCGGGTCGAAATTAGCTAATTTTTGAGCATCGGCCAGATAACTTGCATCCGGGATTACCGTGATTACGTCCCCTACATTTGCGATTGCGCCCGTTGATTTCGTAAAATTAAAATCACTAGGATTAGCAACTGACGCGTTTGCTTTACCATCAAACGTTACGTTAGCGGTTTTAACTGGCATACTGTAATCATTTAGTTTGAAGTTAAAATTATTATCTGAGTTACTTGAATCTGATGCCACAACCCCCATCGCATAACCTTGATTCTGCATCGACGCCGGAATTGTCATTGTCCACGTTTTTGCATCGGTGTTCGAGCCATACGTTTGGTTCAGTAATGTCCCGATAACTGGTAATTTTTTAGCATTATCAGGAATTGAAATGGTTAATTTTCCCGTACTTGCTGAATACGAAATTGTGATGTTTTCGTAACCGCTTGTTAGGCTAGAGTTAATCGACGCAACTTGATTACCTGGATTATTATCCAATTTATCGTTCTTATTCGCGCCATCAACCGCAATTAATTTACCGCTCCCATCAGTGAATCGCCAATTAATAACCTGTTCAGTAGCACCCACTGGTGAACCAGAATTCGCTTTCACACTTTGATTATTACCAGGAACTGCACTCATACCATCAGTGAACGGTCCCGCACTTATATACGATGTGATGGTATCAGCATTTTTAGCATCTTTATTATTAAAATCCCCCATGTTGAAGTTATTAGTACCAATATAGTGGGTATCACCATTATTGGCGTACATGTCATAGACTAGTCCGAATGCGTTCGGTAATCCCCAGAGTCCAAGCCCCGCACCGGCGACACCCGATGCGATTTTGTTTGGGTTTACTGGCGCAAAGACGACTGAAATTCCGTCACCTGTTGTATCAGAGAAACCAATTTGTCCCGTTATTTTAAAATCTTGCCCAAAATTAATTTGATTAGTGAATCCTACCGCACCAACTTCACCTGTGCTGCTTCTAGACGTCAATGAGGCGGTCAATACATTACCACTAATTGTCGGTGTTTTCGCCGAACCGCTACTTTTAAACAAATCACCAACTTTTGAATTCGCACTTGTATAAGTGTGGGTATTATCAAAATCTGAAACCGTAGTTACATCAGTATTCGTATCGGCGTGCACAACAGTGGGAGATACATTCATCTTGATTAACGATTCAGGTATCACGCCTACACTAGCAATCATCAGTAATGCAGCTCCACTGATTGCCACCCGCTTTTTCCAATAACTATGCTTATATCTACCCATTTGCTTTCCCTTTCCATACGTTTAATTCTCGCATTAATAAATTGGCCAGAGATCAACGCTCCAATTATCTTGTTTAGAACGCTCATCTCCACCCAATTCAAAAATGAATTGAGTGACAAATATTAACCCACAAATTAATTAGTTAGCTGGTGTATCTGCTAAAGTCCAATCAATTGTTGCGGTATACTTTTGTGCCTTGGCGTTACCACCATTAGGCACTTCAAGCGTAACGGCCTTATCAGTATCTCGTGAACTAGTAGTACCATCAGTGGCTGTATCAGTAGCAGATCCCAAATCACTATTAGAACCAAAACTATCTACCCATGTACCGGCACCGGCACCTTTAGCTGCTGAGGCAACTGTGGCTGCATTGGCAGGATCCAAGGTAACGTTTGAAACAGTTGGTGCAACGGCATTATTTGTTGTTGCCTTCACAGCAGCAGAATTAGCTAAACTGATTTGCGCACCAGTCAATTCGTTTGCACCACTTGTAAACTTAGATACCTTGGCACTCAAATTCCACCCAGCGTCAGAACCCCGGTTATCAGTTACTTGGGCATACAATGGGGCAGCTGCTTGTTTAGCATCAGTAAATGATTGTGCGGTCGCTTCGTACGTCTTGGTAGCTGTGGTGATTTGTTGTGAACCAAAATCAAAATTTGAAATGTAATCAATTGACAAAGGTCCAGACGTACCTGGTGTCACTGGGGTATCTGGATTAGTTGGATCCACTGGGACAACTGGTGTGTCTGGATCAGTTGGATTAACTGGCGTAGTTGGTGTTGTAGAAGTACTTGGAACGAATGCTACTTGACCAGTTGTTGAATATGCGGCAGAGTCATCTGCGTTTGCAATAACTGGAACTGCGCCCAAAATAACGGTTGCTAAAAGTGATGATGCTACTAATTTAGTAATTTTCATGTTTATTTTCTCCCGAAATATGTTTTGTATATCCCAATACAATATTTTTACTGAACTACTTGAAATGCTACTGTGCTATCGCTTGATATCGATACCACATCTAGTGTTACTGAACTACGACGCCTCGATGGTGAATGTTTTTCCGATATAAAATTATCAAAAAAGCACTTAGCAAAAGGCCTAATCCCAAAACTTGGATGCTACGTTGCAATGAATCTACTACCATCCCAGTTTGTGGCAACACTGAATTTTGGTGCTGATTTGCGGAAATAATCCCGTTAGTCGGTAATGTTCCGTTCGACCCAGATGATATTTTGTGACCCACCGGCCCATTAGTACCTGCCGTGTGACTAATGTCACCGCCATTATTTCCTGGCATTGGTGGATAGGCAACTGGGCCGTTTTGATCTGGTCCATACACCCATTCAATAACCCCTTTTGTTGCATACAGTTTTGTTGTGGCTGCACTCGCATGTGTTGTCATTCCAATACCCAAGCTACCAATCATAACTAGCAATAATGTTACCGAAACCACCTTTGTTAACAGTTTCAATTAATTACCCCCTTCATCCATATTTGCGAAAAAATGACCCAAAACCAACAACTCCAAAACCGTCTAATAATCCATGTTTTCTAGACAGTTTAGTGATAATGCCTTATTTCAAGGCATTGAACATAATTTTCATTGAAATTCGCGTATTTTTAGGAGTTCGGGTTTATATAACCCGAACTCCTTTCAAACACATTTCAAAAAATTAAACATTATAAAAAGTAAAACAAGACAAAAGTTATAATTCGTTTTTATATAGTTTGTATTATCGCTTGGATATTATTATGTTTTATAAATAAGTGTTCCGCGTAATAAATTCGTTGTCGTCATTTACATAAAAATTAATACTGGTTTTGTGAATTGATCTGTAATGACGTATTCATTGGATTAATAGTTTGAATGTGATCAATTCGATAGGTGTACAAAGTTTGTTGTTAGTAACATAAACTTTGGCACTTTTTTTGCTTTTTCTAACGCGCAAATAGTGTTTTTCCATCGTGAACATTGTGACCAGTAATGCAAAATTTCCGCACCCATTTTTTCATCAGCTTCAAAGTTGGCGCCAACAAGAAGCGATGAATTATCGATTCCGTAGACGATTGGAATATTTACATTGTACTTTGGAATGATGATTCGTCCCAGTTTATGAACTCTTTGAAAGCTTTGTTGATAAAATGAATGTAAATCGTAGTCATGTACTTTCATAATCAAAGCTATTATTATTGATTGGAAATTGAATCGTTGGCAAACTGTATACACAACTCCATTTTTACCAATATAAATAATAATAAATTGAATACGCACAAATAAAATTATGAAATACGCCGAACACTATTTGCTATATACTGCTTTACTTATTATAAAAAGATTAATTTTTTTATTAATTAATTTTGAATGTTTAGGGGTTCGGGTTATATAAACCCGAACCCTTTAGCTAACTAAAAGATTAAAATCATCTGAAAAATTAAATACTGACAAATTCAGCTATTGATATAATGGCTGAATTTTTTTATGCCTTCACGTTTGGAACGGTTAGTCAAATGAACGTAGTATTGTAACGTTGTTTTGACATCGACGTGCCCTAATTGATATTGAACTTGTAATTCATCTAGGCCGGCGTCTTTGGCTAAGCTGGCAAATGTGTGTCTAAATCCATGCATTGTCATCGGAATTAAGCCATATTTCGCGATAATATGTTTCAACCACTTATCGCCTTTAGTCATACATAGTGGCTTACCCTCAGTATTAGGCACGATTAAATCATTCACTCTTGGCTTAATTACTTTACGATATTCTCGCAAGATTCTACACGTTTCACGATCTAAAACAACAATACGATTCGCTTTTTCCGTTTTAGGACTCGTAATTACCTGGATGCCACTACTATCGCGTGATACTGTTTTACTGATTTTTACCTCTTGACGATCAAAATCAATATCACTCCAACGTAATGCCATAAGTTCGCCTTTTCGCATTCCAGTAAATATTAATAATCTGAAAAAAATATATATTTTATGATTTCTGCCAATATATTCACGTGATACAATTCCTAAAAATTCGACAATTTGTTCACGTTCCCAATATTGAGCCTTGCTTGCCTGAACTTTTTGTTCACGTGGAATCGAAATGTTTAGGACTGGATTACTCTCGATGATTCCATTTTGCACTGCAAACTTAAAAATTTCAGCAAGATAATATACGCAACGATTATGCTTTTGTAGTTTTTGTGCGAGCACGTCCACGACATTTTGAACTGTTGCGACCGTTATCTCTGTCACTAATAAATCACCTAACATTGCCGATTGCAGCAAATGATTCTCAATAATCGTTCGTGTCCGTAGAGCAGTACTACCTTTCACTCCCGCTTCGTATTTATCGAACCATAGCTGAACTAAATCCGAAAATACGGTTACTTGTTCGAGTGGTATTCTGATATCATCGCTGTACTGTTTACTTGCTGTGACAGCCTTTGCTCGCGTAGAATAACCTCGATGCCAGCGACGTTGATATTTGGCACTTTTTTCATCGGCGAGAACCAGTTCCAAAAATTCCCATGATGAATTTCCATCGCTATTTTTTCTGTACAAAGTCATTCATGCACCCCCAATTCTAAATTGAATAATGATAACTTCAATCTTGGAGTTGCTTCCCAAAAACAACTCCAGAATACATTTTTTTGCAACTCATTGCAATAATTAATTAACTATTTACCACTTATTGCGTACTAATCGTTCCACTCTACGCCTTACCACTATCCAAAATCCTTCCGAGTGTATATCAATTATACTTAATTCAAGCCCAATAAGCAAACGTGTGTTCGGGGGCGAAAAATAAAATTATCGCTTACCTTAAAAAGCCCCAGTTACAGATTTTAATCCGTAACTGGGGCTTTAATTTTGTACGTAACTTGCTAATATTTATTAAAGTAATTCAGCAAATACTGCTTGTTGTGGGTGCATGTAATCCGTACCTGGACGGACAGTATCAATTTCGACACCATCAAGGGCACGTTCCATCAAACCATCAATATCAAGTAATTGTTCATACTTGCGTGCCTTTTCAAGATCAGGACGCGTCTTTGGTGATGGTGGCGCAAAAATTGTACAACAGTCTTCAAATGGTAAAATTGAAAGTGCATAAGTATCGATATTCTTAGCGATTTCAATAATTTCAGTTTTGTCCATCGAAACAACTGGGCGGATGATTGGCATGGTTGTCACATCATTAATCGCCATCATTGATTCCATTGTTTGTGAAGCAACTTGACCCAAAGCTTCACCATTGAAAATCGCCATACCGCCACGCTTCAAAGCCATTGCACATGTCAAACGTAACATCATCCGACGTTGTACCGTCATCAAGTAACCTTCTGGAACTGTTTCCTTGATAGTTTCTTGGATTTCCGTGAATGGAATTGAGATAAACTTAATTGCCCCAACAGATTGTGAGAGCACTTCAGTGAGTTGCTTAGCTTTAGCAAGTGCTTGTTGGGTTGTATATGGAGGGCTAAAGAAGTGCACCATTTCCATGTCAACTCCGCGCTTCATACCGAGATAGGCTGCGACTGGCGAATCAATCCCACCAGAAAGCATCATCATCCCCTTACCGGCAGTCCCAACTGGGAAGCCACCAGCACCCTTGATTGTGAGTGATGACAAGAAAATTCCGTTCAAACGCACATCAACTAAGAGTTCGATGTCAGGATTCTTAACGTCAACTTCCAAACCAGGAATGGCATCTAAGACCATCCCACCAACTTCGCGGTTAATGGCATTCGTGTCCATTGGGAAATTTTTATCTGAACGCTTTGTTTGTACCTTGAATGTCATCCCAGGCTTAAATTGTTCCTTGATCATTTCGATAGCTGTTGCATAAACGGCATCAATATCTTGGTCAACACGAACAACAGGGGAGAATGTTTGGATACCAAAAATCATCTTCACACGCGCGAGGACAGGTTCTGGATCCGTACCATTCAATTCGATATGCATCCGGTCACGTTTAGCATAAATTTGTACATCTGGGAAATCGTGCAAAGCTTTAACAGTGTTACCACCTAAGCGGTTGATAAAGTCTTTGATGTTCTTACCCTTTGTAGAAAGTTCACCGTAACGCACCATAATTTCAGTGTATTGCATGAAAGCTCCTTTTTCTTTTAACGTCGTAAGAGCGACTCAAACTACCTGCCTTCTCACGAAAAATTTCATCTTATCTTGCGTCGGCTAAGTTCTTAGCGAAAACTTTTTGAAATCCATCATACAAAACGTCGAACACTTTAATAAATTCTTCAGCTTGCGCCATTGTGTTTGAGGCGTCGAGTGATACTCGCACGGCAGAAGTTGCTAAGTGTTCAGGCGTGTGCATGGCCATCAAAGTACTTGAAGCTTGTTCTTTTTTACTTGAACAGGCTGAAGTCGTTGAAATGTAGATTCCGTGTTCTTCAAAAGCATGGACAATTGTTTCACCACGGACACCGTCTAATGAGAATGTCAAAATGTGGGGCGCAAAGTGGTCATTGGCTTGTGAGAACAAAGTCACGTTTGGCAAATCCTTAATGTGGTCCATGATTGCTTGACGAATTGAGCGTTCACGTTCAACCTTATCCGCTTCGTCATCAAGAACTAAACGTAACGCCTTGGCCATCGCAGCAATTGCGGGTAAGTTTTCTGTCCCTGAACGCAAGTTACGTTCTTGGCCACCACCGGTCATCAATGGAGCGATGCGCTTGCCACGCTTCATATACATAAATCCAATTCCGCGAGGTGCATGGAATTTGTGCCCAGAGAACGTCGCAAAATCAACTCGTGGGTGGAATACCAAATCATGCAATCCTTTCCCAACGGTTTGAACCGCGTCCACGTGAAAATGAATCTTTGGGTAATCCATCAACACATCACCGATTTCATCGATTGGTTGAATAGCACCAATTTCATTATTCACGCCCATAATTGAAACTAGGATGGTATCAGGACGAATTGCGGCTTTGACATCAGCCGCTGAAACACGGCCTTCGCTATCAACTGGCAAATAAGTCACCTCAAAGCCAAGTTGTTCCAGCTGTTCCATCGAGTTTTGAACCGCTGGGTGTTCCACTTGACTCGTAATCAAGTGCTTCCCAAAGGCCCGCTTTTCAATCGCAGTTCCCTTGATAACCCAGTTATCACCTTCAGTACCACCAGAGGTGAAAAGAATTTCACTCAATGACACTCCCAATAAATCAGCAATTTGCTTGCGTGATTGTTCCAACAAATTAAACGCTTGTTCACCAAAATTGTGAAGCGAGCTTGGGTTACCCCAGATGTTTGCTGAAACCTTTGAATATGTTTCGACAGCTGTTGGATCAGCTTGTGTCGTCGCAGAGTTATCAAAATAAATCATCTGCATCCTCTTTCCTTTGTAGATTCCGTACGATTATAAAAATAAACAATATACTCACTAATAATAAGCGAAAAACGTTGGTTTGTGAAGTGTTTCGCCGCGATTGTTATGTTAATGAAACACTTACCTATCAGTAAGTAACTTGTTAGTCATGGACATGCGCCATCATTTGCGCAATTTTCTTTAAAACACCGTCGATTTCAATCATTTCAGCTGGACTAAACTCATTCAAAACCTGTTGCATCATCGTGCTACGCGCATTATTAATCAACGCAACCACCCGCTGGCCTTCAGCTGATAATTCAACTTCACGAATTCTTTTATCCGTCTCGTTATACTTTGCGTTAATTAAGCCTTGCGCTACAAATTTATCAATTTGGCGACTAGTTGATGAGTGCGTTTTACCCAACTGATCAGCTAATTGCCCAACATTTATTTTTGGCTGCATCCCCACTCGAACAATAATCGGTAATAAATTCTGATCATTTTTCAAGCCGGCCTTTCTCAATAATTGCTCATCATTTCGGGGATCATTCAAAAAATTTACAATTTTAAATAATGATTCAAATATTTCATTCTCCATGCTTGCAATTATACCATGTTCGCTTTATGATATTAAGTGCAAGTTGCACATATAATGCATTGAACGGTACTCGAACTAAACACTTATATAAAAACTAAAAAGGACGATTAATCATGAAAAATATCTTAGTTATTTTTGACCACCCCTACACCGCTGATTCCTATGACGATATTCCCCACAATCGTAGCTGGAGTGCCAAGGTGTACCACGAGCTATTCCTCCGCGAAGAGTCACTTGGCAATCACGTTGACTTGATTGATTTACACGCTGACCACTTCAATCCCGTCGTGTCGAAAGCAGAATTACAAAACTGGCGTACGCGTGCGGAAAGCAATCCACAAATTCAAGACTATCAACAACGCATTACTCAGGCTGACGAAATTTTCTTCATTATGCCAATGTGGTGGGAACTAATGCCGGCGATGACGAAGGGCTTTATCGACCGCGTATTCACAAAACGCTTCCTGCTCGGCGATGCTAGCCAAAACCGCAACCATAGTAATCGTTTAACCAACTTAAAAGCAGTGCACCTAATTAGTGTGCAAGGTACCCCCAAGATTATCTACACGTTACTTTATAAAAATGCCCTCTCAAACGCCCTTTTAAAGGGACTCTTCAAAAAAATGGGCTTCAAAGGTCGTTTGAAGTGGCACGCAGTTGACGGCGACGCTCCGGATAAGAAACGTCAGGTGGCCCTCAACAAACTAATTGCAAAGTTAAAATAACACAAAAATGCTTGTAAACGGCCTTCTCAATAAGGTATTTACAAGCATTTTTAATAATATAAATTACGGCTAAAATTTTTCTAGCGTGGAATTTGGATATGTGTCTCAGATCGATTCCCACTGCGAGGCTGGAACCAGTCTGGACACCATGATGGAAGACAAGCATTTGAAGCCACAGTGCGGTCTTCAAATGTTTGCGAAGCTTGGTTCGCTAACGCGGTAACCATCTTCACAAATCCATAATCAGTAACCAAACCCGTTACTGATTATGCCATCACGGTGCGAGCTAAAGTCCAGCCTGGTTCCAGCCTCTTCGTTAGTTTTCGTAGGCATTCTGACTAGTAATATTCCGTAATCCTTGTCGCTGCAAATTTAGCGGTAATCAATAGTTCAACGCTTATCTAGCGGAGTGACTGAAAATCACTTTGTGGCCGACAGGCTTTACACCGAAATGGGACGTGACACCATGTGTCAGGTTTGTCGCTGAGGGTAGAGCCGACCGGGCCTTATTTGTCCAGCGTAGCTACAAATGTGAGCAGTCTTTTGGCTTTAGCCATTAGACTGCCAGCTATCCCGAATTGCCCAAGACCGCCCTTTGGCTTGGGCATGTGCTTCCATTTCGGTGCACAATGTGTTTTTCAGGCACGCAGTGGCATCATACTTCTAATCACATTTTTTAAATCCCACGTCAGACGGAATAGAGCCTAAATTACTCAGTTATCGCTTTGGCAATCGCCGCGTTAACTTCAACTGCTTGATTTGCAATCAATTCAACGCGACTAGCAATCACTTCAGTTCCCATTGTAATTTCACGCGTTAAATTAGGTTGTGCGAGTTTAGGCGCAAAGAACGCCTTGAATTCTGTCAACCGAGCTTTAGTGCGGAAAGCATTGGCTGGTAACTTAACGAAAGCCGTATAGTTCATACTGCCACCAAGTTTTTCATCAATCCAATCCCACTCTTTACGTGCCCAGTCCCAAGCCGCTTGTTGGCCTTTGGCATTGCCCAACAATGCATTATACCAAGTTGGTAAATCTTGTGGTTTCACGACCGAATTATCTTGGAATAACGCGACAATTTTTTCGATTGCTTGGTTATCACTAATATACGGAATCGCGATACTTAAATCAGTTTTAAAGCTCGGATCTGTTGCATGTTTGTATATATCAAGTAACTGTTCAAATAGTTCAAAACTACCATAATTTACAATTTCATTTCGTAAAATCAACGCCCGAGCATGTGCTGGCAAGCTGACCAAATTCTCACGATTAGCGGCGAATAAGTTGTGGGATTTTTGCACGGCAACTTCATTTTCAGCATACAAAGCGGCCCCTAATACTAATGGCCGGACCCGCGTGTCATCGTTAGTATCATCTGCTTTGGCTGTCCAACCAAGTCGGGTAACTTGCCCTGCACTAAGTTCACCAGTTAGCTTTTGTAATCGTTTTTCAGCACTTGATTCAGGTTCCACGAACTTCTTTAAGTTACCAATAATTGTCGTAATTGCTTGCTGAACTAAGATTGATTCACTATCAGCAAAGCGCTTTAATAATGGCACAATTTTGGCATATGAGCTTTGTTGACCTTCCGCAAGTAAACGCATATCGGCCAAAAGTTGTAATTTAGAAATGTCATCAAGGTCGTCAGCATGTTCAATAATATCAGCTAATAAGTCGTCAGCATAATTAACGATAAAATGTGAATTATTGCCAATATTCAAACGGAATGGTTCACCGGCCGCTTTGCGTAGTTTTGCATAGTCCCCAACCACTAATTTTTGGGTCGTCATAATACCCGCAGCGTCCACATAGTTACCATTCAAGGGGATTTGCCATTGTCGGTTGCTATCCTTGTGCGCACCAATGAAGAACTGCTGTTGTGTAAGGACTAATTGCCCCTCTTCAACTTGAACATCAACCACTGGATAACCAGGTTGCTCAAGGTACGTCTGCATCACAGCGTTTACATCTTGCCCCGAGGCAGCCGATAGTTCCGTCCACAAATCCTCACCAATCGTGTTACCGTATTTGTGCTTGGCAAAATATGCCTTCAATCCAGTCCGCAGTGCGGCATCGCCAATCATCGCACGTGCCATCACCAGCATCCGCGCACCTTTGGCATAAACAATCGCACTATCAAACAACGTGTTCACTTCATCGGGGTGCTTAACTTCCACGTGGACTGATTGCACACCGTCAGTCGCATCACGCGCAAGGGACATTGGTACTTCACCCATTTGGAAAGATTCCCAAATATTCCAATCTGGTTGGAGACTATCAATTGCGACATACTCCATCATGTTGGCGAAGCTTTCGTTCAACCACAAATCATCCCACCACTTCATTGTCACTAAATCACCAAACCATTGGTGTGCCAATTCGTGCGCAACCACCGTCGCAACACGGTGCTTAGTATCTAACGAGCTATTCGCTGGATCTAGTAATAAAGCTGATTCCCGATAAATTACTAAGCCCCAGTTTTCCATCGCACCAAATGAAAAATCTGGTACAGCAAGTTGCCATGAATGTGGCAATGGATATGGGGTTTGGTAATATTCTTCAAAAAATTCAATTGAACGCTTAGCAATGTCTAAACTAAAATCTAACTCTGCTGGTGCATGGGCTTTTGTTGCAAATACGCCGACTTGCACACCAGATGTCGTTGTTATAGTCTTACCTTGCAATTCCCCAAAGCCAAACGCAATCAAATAAGTCGACATCCGCACCGTTGTAGCGAAACGGTGATAACCATCAATCACGTCTATTTCGGGCATGTTGCCGAGAATTGTTTCACCCGGTTGTTCATCGAATTTGATGGCAATATCAAAAATTGCTTTTGCCTCAGGTTCATCGACACTTGGGAATGCTTCACGCGCAGCACTTGATTCAAATTGCGTAAGCACAACTTGCTTTTTAATACCATCGACCTCGTAATATGAAGGATAAATTCCCATCAACGTATCTGTCAACGTAGCCGTGTAATCTATATCGAACGTGACAATACCTGTCGTCGGTACTTCAATCACTATCCCATCAATTGTGTTATCCACGTGATATTTTGCCGGCTGTCCGTTTACCAAAACACTCCCGATTTTCAAACCCCGTTGGTGAATCAGCACAGTTGTTTGCAATGCTTCACCGGTAATCGTGGTATGCCCACCAAACGTCTTCGTCGCCCGGTTAATATCCAGTTCAATTGCATAATGTTCTGGTACAAACGTGGTAATAAAATGTGTAAATTCTTCTGCCATGTCAGCTCCCTCATCATATCAAGGACACACACGTGTTTCCCCAAGATGTTTTATTATTAATCGTAATCTCATTATACTTGAAACTTATCTTATTTACATACCGAAAACGAGCATTAGCAAGATTCATAATTTTGCCAATGCTCGTCATTACTACATATTCAAATTTCTCTAAGGTTTATCACGCCCAACAAACCGCCCGTTGCCGAGTAAAAATGCAATTGCTTTAGACACATTCCGCTCAACACTAGCTTTCGTTTTCAAATTAGCAATATACCGAATAATTTCTTTCTGCTTCGATGGTGCTAAGTTGTCCAAAACTGCCTTAGCCGCTGGATTTTCTGCGAGCGCACGTTGCAATTCTGGTCGCATCTCCACAATCCGTGGCACATCATCAAAACCAATCGTTACAGTGAGTATTTCACCGACATGTTCCGGTGATTTTTTCAGCATGGTGGTATTCACGTAAAAGCGCCACTCACCAGCATACTTCACTAATGTCTGTAAATATTCACGCTCTCCTAATCGTCCTTTGACTGGAATCGGTCCACTCTTAGTTCCCGCATCAGTAAAGATATTTTCCAAAATTTCGACGGGCACTTCCAAATAAGGATTTACACCGATAATTTTCAATTCACCTGTAAACTCGTCCATCCAACTAACTCCAATTTCATCAATTAATCTTGATTAATTATACTCTATTCCGTCTGACGTGAGATTCTCATTTCTGTACTTTTGTTTAAGGGTACTCACACATCACAAAATATAACTTATGCACTAGTTTGAGCACGTCACAAAATCATTACCCCAACGAATTGCCGAAAAATAATATTTCAATCACAGACAATTTACCGTGATGAAAACACGGCTGACCAAGAAAAATCGACTTGCTATATCAATAACATATCGATTTCACCAACCAATTTTGATTAGTTCTATTTTCCACATTATAAATTCTGAACAACCACTGAATTACTTTTCAAGCAAACTTGCGCATTATTTCAGTGGCTAAGTTGGTTTTAATGGCTAACATTTTTCCGGCATGGAATTTGGATATGTGTCTCAGATTGATTCCCACTACATGTCTGGAACCAGTCTCTTCGTTAGTTTGAGCAAGCAGTCTGACTAGTAATATGCCGTAATCCTTGTGGCTTCAAGTTTAGTGGTAATCAATAATTCCACGCTTATCTAGCGGAGTGACTGAAAATCACTTTGTGGCCGGCAGGCTTTACACCGTGATGGGATGAACTTGACACCACGTGTCGGGTTTGTCGCTGAGGGGTAGAGCCGACCGGGCCTTATTTGTCCAGCGTAGCTACAAATGTGAGCAGTCTTTTGGCTTTAGCCATTAGACTGCCAGCTATCCCGAATTGCCCAAGACAGACATTCAGCCTGGAAGGCTAATCTAATCGGGTTTTGACTAGATTCAGTTGTTTGTTGAAAACAAACTGCTGGAATGTTTTGCGTTGCCGTATCTCAGGCATAAGCACGTGGCTTGGGCATGTGCTTCCATCTCGGTGCACAATGTGATTTTCAGGCACGCAGTGGCATCATACATCTCATCACATTTTATAAATCCCACGTCAGCCAGAATTGAATAAAAAAAGCAAACTACCAAACCGGCAATTTGCTTCTCATATTTATTGATTAATCTTTAACCAACACAGTGATTGATTCAATGTGCGTTGTTTGTGGGAATTGGTCAACTGGTTGAACGGGACCATCAATGTGGTAGCCGGCAAGGATGAATTCATCCAAGTCACGGGCTAACGTTGCTGGGTTACAACTTACGTACACAATCTTCTTAGGTTGCATCGTTGTAGCTGCTTCAATCAATTCAGGTGTCAAACCCTTACGTGGAGGATCAACGAAGATAACATCCGGTTTCAAGCCTTCTGCAGCCCACTTAACCATTTGTTCTTCAGCCTTACCAAGCACGAATTTAGTGTTCTTGATACCATTCATGTCGGCATTACGCTTCGCATCGTCAACGGCACCAGGGACAATTTCGACCCCATAAACTTGCTTAACGTGCTTAGCAATCGTCAATGAAATAGTACCGATACCAGAGTAGGCATCAATAACGATTTCGTCACCCTTCAAGTCAGCCTTTTCAGCGGCCAAAGTATAAAGCTTTTCCGTTGTTTGTGGGTTAACTTGATAGAATGAGTTAGGTCCGATAGCAAACTTCAAACCAAGCAATGTATCAAAGATAACTTTGTTACCCCAGAGAACATTGTTAGTTTCACCCATGATGACATTTGTCTTATCTGGGTTAACGTTTTGCACAATTGACTTAACTTCTGGCAACGCCTTACGGATTTCATCAACAACAACTGTATCCATTGGCAACTTCTTAGAACGTGTAACCAACACAACCATCATTTCGTGTGAGTAGTATCCACGACGAACCATGACTGTCCGCAATACACCACGGTGTTCATTTTCATCATAAGCTGACAAGTGATACTTACGTAAAATATCACGAATAACAACCAAGGCCTTGTCGATTTCTGGATCTTGAATGAAGTAATCTTCAATTGGCACTAAGTTGTGTGAGTTACGACGGTAGAAACCAGTTTCAAGTTGACCCTTGATTTCGCGAACAGGAACTTGCGCCTTGTTACGGTAACCAACTGGGTTTTCCATACCAAGCGTTTCAGCAACTGTTGCATCAATGTGTTGCTTCTTCAATAATTGTTCGATTTGTGTTTGCTTGTACTTCAATTGAGCTGGGTACTTCAAGTTAGCAAGTGGTGCAATCCCAGTAGTGATAACCGTATTATCAATATCGTTGTTACGATCTGGAGATTCTTGCAATAACTTAACCACACGACCGAACGCGTATGAACTAGCAACCTTAGTTACCCCAACGCGGACTTTTTCACCAGGAATAGCATTGGCTACGAAAACTGGGAAGTCTTCAATCTTAGCCACACCCATACCTTGGTAAGTTAAGTCGATAATATCGGCTTCAAACTGGTCGTTCTTTTTTACTGGTGCGTATTTCTTGCTCATAAATCTTCTTTCTGCATATCTGCGTGATTCGTAGTTTTTACTGCGAATGCGTGATTTCCAGTCGGGATATACCATGTAACTTTAGCGAATCCACATTCCACATAAAATATGGAATGATTTCTGGAAAACAACTGCTCCCAATTAAGGAACCAGTCGTATAGTAATATATTATTTCTTGTCGTGCAACTTATCAGCTTCTTCGATGAACTTGGCTTCGTATTCACGTAATTTTTTCTCGTCACGTGAAGATAAGGCTTCATCAGGAATATCATCGACATTCGCGATAACTTCAATATGTTGCTTCAAATTTTCAAAGCTCATTGGTGCATCACCACCATATTCCCCATCCAAATTAATCATTAGCTGATCATTTGTTAAAGGCATAGCGCTCACCTTGCTGGTTTTCTTGTAGATAACGCGATGATCATCCACGTGCTTACCACCATTGAGGATTTCGGCACCAATTTGGAGTAAGTCAGCCACACCACCCGCCTTGATAATCAGCAAGGTAAACTTACCGTCATCAAGTTGTGCATCAGGGACGATTTGTTCAAAGCCACCAACCGAGTTAGTCAATGCCAAGAAGAACATTGATGCTTTCCCTTCAAAGAAACCATCATCGTATTCGATACGCATATCAACGGGGCGAATCCGCGGAATCAATTCAGCACCCTTTGCCAAGTACGCAAAGTAGCCGTACAAAGTTTTTAACTTAGAAGGTACTGAATAAGTTAATTCCGTTAACAGACCACCGGCGGCAATGTTAGCAAAATAAGTATCATTAGCCTTACCAACATCCATCCGCAGCGTCTTGTGTTTCAAGATAACTTCAGCAGCTTCCAATGGATCTTCCCGCGGAATTCTTAAAGCCCGTGCGTAGTCATTGGTTGTTCCCGCAGGAATAATGGCCAGTTTAGGGCGCTTATCAAGTGGAGCAATCCCATTCAGCACTTCATTAATCGTGCCATCACCACCAGCTGCAATGACTAAATCAAAGCCATCTAGCGCAGCCCGGCGTGCTTCATCACGTGCTGAATTGGGTTCTGGAGTCGTAGCATACGCACTCGTTTCATAGCCTGCTTCTTCATAAACTTGCAAAATGTCAACCAATTGACGCTTAACAAGTTCGCGACCAGATGTTGGATTATAAATTATTCGAGCACGTTTCATACTTTCAAAACTCCTATCTTGGATAAATATTTTATGTATACACAGCTAGCCCTATTTCAGGACTAAACTGTGATTTTTGTATTTAGTAATCGCTTCAAGCGGGAATATCATTGCAGTCATTTCAAACCGCATAGAACATCATACCAATTAACGCGCGTTAAGGCTAGCCATTAAAAGTTCGTTAACAACATTAGGGTTAGCTTGTCCCTTGGTTTGCTTCATAATCGCACCAACCAAGAAACCAACAGCACGGTCTTTACCATTCTTGAAGTCATCGATTGATTGTTGGTTATCATCTAAGATAGCATCAATGATTGGTTGCAAGATAGCTGGATCAGACAATTGTTTCAAACCGTTTGCTTCAACGTAGGCAACTGGTTCTTCACCTTCCATGATGGCCTTGAAGACCTTCTTGGCTTGCTTAGTTGAAATTGTACCGTCATCAATCAACTTGATCATGCCGGCAAGGTTTGCAGGAGTTAACTTAGTATCAAGCAATTCCATTTTCTTGTCGTTCATGTACGCGTTAACGTCACCCATCAAGTAATTAGCGGCACGCTTAGCATCAGCACCTTCTGCAACAGTTTCATTGAAGAAGTCTGACATTTCAAGCGTTTGGGTAATCACTTCAGCATCATATTGTTCGATACCAAGTTCATCGACATAACGGGCCCGACGTACACGAGCATCTTCAGGTAATTCAGCGCGGACTTTAGCAACCCATTCATCAGAAATTGCCACGGGAGCCAAATCTGGTTCTGGGAAGTAACGGTAATCTTCGGCTTCTTCCTTCACCCGCATCAAGAATGTTGTGGCGGTTGTTTCATCATAACGGCGTGTTTCTTGTTGAATTTCACCACCAGCCATCAATACTTGGACTTGACGCTTAGCTTCGTATTCTAGTCCCTTACGCACGTAGTTAAATGAGTTCAAGTTCTTCAACTCGGTTTTAACACCGTACTCAGTTTGACCAATTGGACGTACGGATAAGTTCGCATCAACCCGCATTGAACCTTCTTCCATCTTAACGTCAGAAATCCCAGTAAATTGGATTGTTTGGCGTAAAGCTTCAAGGTAAGCATACGCTTCATCTGGCGAAGCAATATCAGCTTCTGAAACGATTTCAATCAAAGGAGTTCCTTGACGGTTCAAATCGACATATGAATAACCGTTGGGATTGTGGGTATTTTTACCAGCATCTTCTTCAACGTGCATTTCACGAATTCCGATACGCTTAGTTTTACCATCCACTTCGATATCCAAGTAACCATTGGTACCGATTGGTTGTTCTTTTTCAGTGATTTGGTATGCCTTAGGATTATCTGGGTAGAAATAGTTCTTCCGATCCCAGTGTGATTCCTTAGCAACCGTAGCGTGCAACGCTAAAGCCGCGCGCATTCCAAATTCCAAGGCCCCTTTGTTAGCTTGTGGCAAAACACCTGGGTAACCCCAGTCAATCACATTGGTATTAGCATTAGCTGCTGCACCGTAATCAACTGGTGAAGGTGACATGGCTTTAGAATTTGTTTTCATTTCAACGTGGACTTCAAGTCCAATAGTTGTTTCAAAATTCATTAGTTTTGACCTCCTGGAACTTGCTTGAACAATTCGGTTGCTTGTTCAAAGGCATAAGCAGCCTTGTAAATCGTTGCTTCATCGAACTTGTTTGCGATCAATTGCAAACCAACTGGCATCCCTTCAGAGAAACCGGCGTTCAATGACATCCCTGGTAAGCCGGCGAAGTTAACCGGAATTGTCAAGACATCGTTCATGTACATTGCCTTTGGATCTTTAGTTTCATCATTCAACGTGAAAGCTACAGTTGGCGCAGTAGGTCCCATAATTAAATCATAATCCTTAAAGACATTTTCAAAATCTTGAATGATTAGTGTCCGGACTTGGGCCGCTTTTTTGAAGAACTTATCGTAAGTACCAGCTGACAATGAGAACGTTCCCAGCATAATCCGCCGTTTAACTTCATCACCAAAGCCTTCAGAACGTGACTTGATGTACAAGTCATCTAGGTTTTTGGCACCTTGTGCACGGTAACCGTAACGGATTCCATCAAATCGTTGGAGATTAGATGAAGCTTCCGATGAACCAATGATGTAGTACGCAGCAACACCGTATTTTGAGTGTGGCAAACTTACTTCTTCAACAGTTGCACCAAGAGCTTTAAATTGTTCAACAGCAGCAAGAATGGTTGTTTTAACGCCTTCGTC
This sequence comes from Periweissella cryptocerci, assembly GCF_004358325.1. Classification (NCBI taxonomy): domain Bacteria; kingdom Bacillati; phylum Bacillota; class Bacilli; order Lactobacillales; family Lactobacillaceae; genus Periweissella; species Periweissella cryptocerci. Next base: position 706,220 of record NZ_CP037940.1, read on the forward strand.
AACACCTTCTTCAAGGTATTCCTTAGGCAAGGCAATCTTCATTCCCTTGATATCACCCGTCAAACCGGCTGTGAAATCAGGTACTTCACGTGCTGATGAGGTTTGGTCGCGGTCGTCATGCCCTGCAATTGCAGATAACACAGCGGCGTTGTCTTTAACAGTGCGGGTAAATTGACCGATTTGATCCAATGAAGAACCAAAGGCAATCAATCCCCAACGTGAAACACGACCATATGTTGGCTTCAAACCAACAATCCCGTTAAATGATGCTGGTTGGCGAATTGAACCACCAGTATCAGAACCCAAAGCAGCAATTACTTCACCAGAAGCAACCGCGGCAGCTGAACCACCCGATGAACCACCGGGAACCTTTGTGTGGTCCCAAGCATTCTTCGTACTCTTAAAGTATGAAGTTTCGGTCGTAGAACCCATCGCAAATTCATCCATGTTGGTCTTACCAATCATCACGATGTCTTTAGCGTTCAATTTTTCCATAACAGTCGCATCAAAGATTGGTTTGAAGTTTTCAAGCATTTTAGACGCAGCAGTAGTGGTGATATTCTTAGTCAAGATGTTGTCCTTGATAGCAATTGGCATCCCACTGAATAAGTTATCAGCATCGATTCCCTTGGCATCAACGGCCTTGGCTTGTGCCAAAGCGCCTTCATCATTAACTGAAATGAAAGCATCAACATCAGGTTCAGTCGCATGAATATTTTCCAAAGTTGCCTTAGTCAATTCTTCCGCGCTAATTTCCTTGTTAACTAATTGTTCGTGTAACTTAGTTAAATCAGTTTCAAAGTAATTCATTAATTAACACCTTCACTTTCGTCAAGAATTGCCGGCACCTTGATTAAGCCGTTTTCTTCTTCAGGTGCGTTTGCCAATAATGCCTCGGCTTGGTTAGCGTTCACCGCTACGTCTTCACGTAAAACATTCGTGTTTTCAGTAACAGTAAAGGTTGCTGGTACACCTTCTGTATCAACTTCTTCGAGCGTATCGATCAAAGTCATAATGTTATCTAATTGTGTTGTAAATGTATCTAATTGTTCATCGTTAAACTCTAACATCGCTAAGCCAGCCACGTGGCGGACGTCTTCGCGAGTCAATTCAGTGTTTTCCATGAATTCCCACCTTATTTCTAAGTATTTTACATCCCTACATTTTATCACAATTTGTGACTTTAGTGTGAATTTTAGCGACCTAACAAATCATTTAATTATCATAATAAAGCCCAAAATAGCGGATTCCCGCACCAACTTGGTAAATGCCATACAGCAGATAAATAACGTGCAACCAATTTATCATGCCAAACATCAGTAACTGAATAATAATAAACTCCGTCTGAAACGTGCCCACAATCATTAGTAAATAACTAAATTGTTCAGTTTTCCGCAACAGGTTGACAATAATTGCAAGATTCCCGCCCACAATCATTATCAGTAAAATTATCGCTGGTACAAGATAACTATGGAACGGTCCAATTTGGAGCATTTCTGGCGTCATTCCAATTGAAGTTCCAGTGGGATTAACAATGGTTAAAATGCCATTAACACTCGCCATCCCCGCCACAAACATACTCATTATCGCTACAAACAAGCGCTCACCCTTTTGCAACTTCATTTGGCCACTACCAATGCCTTTATCAGCTCACTAGTGGTTGTAACCTTGCCAATCTGCATCAGCTCTGTTAAGGCAGTTTGATACTTTTTAAGATTAGTCGTGGTTGTTGCATCTGTTACCGTAATGATGTGATAGCCAGCAGATTGCATTTCTCGTGCAGTCTTCAACACGCCATCATCGGTACTAATTCCCGTTAATATTATTGTTTCAATCTCGTGTACTTGTAAATACGCGCGAAACTCTGCAGACGTATATGCGGATGGCTGATGTTTCGTAAAACTTGCAACATTATCCGCTTGCCGAAGTTGCAAGTCTGTTGCTAATTCAGTAAGTCGCTTAGCCAAACTTCCCGGTACAAATTTAGGCAATCCATGTAAAAGTGCTACCGACATCTGCCCATTACTAGCTTCGATTAATCGATTATTATTAGCCAAAACAGCTTGCGCGTCATGTACTGCAAATTTTTTCGCTAATTTCATGGTCACTGTTTGCATATCAATAACTACCAGCAGCGTTTTATCATAATTAATTTCCATCTGAATTCCTCATCAATTTGTTTTCTTCAAATTTTGGCTAAATTTTTTCTAACGTGGAATTTGGATATGTGTCTCAGGTTGATTCCCACTACGAGGCTGGAACCAGTCTGGACACCGAAATGGGACGTGACACCATGTGTCAGGTTTGTCGCTGAGGGTAGATGAGCAGTCTTTTGGCTTTAGCCATTTGACTGCCAGCTATCCCGAATTGCCCAAGACCGCCCTTTGGCTTGGGCATGTGCTTCCATTTCGGTGCACAATGTGATTTTCAGGCACGCAGTGGCATCATACATCTCATCACATTTTATAAATTCCACGTCAGACGGAATAGAGCCCAAATTTTATGTACAAAAAAAGCCCGACCAGAAGTCAGACAATTTTCACTAACCGGAAACGCAAATTACTTAACAGCGTCCTTCAATGCCTTACCAGGCTTGAATGCAGGAACAACTGAAGCAGCAATTTCGATTTCGGCACCAGTTTGTGGGTTGCGACCCTTACGAGCAGCGCGTTCACGAACTTCAAAGTTACCAAAGCCGATCAATTGAACTTTTTCACCCTTTGCCAATGAATCTTGGATTGAGTTGAAAACTGCGTCAACAGCAGCTGATGAATCCTTTTTAGTTAAACCAGTAGCAGATGCAACTTGGTCGATAAGATCTTGCTTGTTAGCCATGTGTGAACTCCTCGATAATCTATATATATTTTGTACTGAGTTATCAGTATATAAAATGTTAGCACAAACGTTGATTTAATGCTACTTATGCGCTGAAATAATATTAAAAACTTCCATTTTTCATGTTTAAACGGGTAATTTTACTGAAATTTGGGGTCTCTTTCATACTTCATTCCAAAATGCAAAATAAAAAACGACCAATTTAGTCGTTTTTTTAAGTTCTATGTTTTTGATACTCGCCTCTTTAATACCAGCCCGTGCGTTGGATATGCTTCCAAGCACCCTGTGGAGTACCGTAGCGTGATTTAATGTATTTCAATCCATGTTTCGCTTGGCCTAATGCAGACATATCACGAACACCAGTCGTTTGGAACAGCCCACGATATGGACCGTTGCCAGCATTTAAGTTCCAGCCAGATTCATAACTAATTACCTTATTTAAGTAACTTTGTTGTGTTTTACCCCAACCATATTGACTTTGAGCGTAGTCGTTAACAATTTGTTTGGTTGTCTTTGGTGCTGTCTTGCTCACCTTCTTTGATGTTTTAGCTTTCTTTGATGTCTTGGCTTTCTTAGCCGCTTTAGCTTTTTTCGCCACCTTGGCCTTTTTAGCTGCTTTGGCCTTCTTCGCCGCTTTAGCTTTCTTTGTATTCTTAGCTTTCTTAATTTTCTTACTTGTTACGGCCGCTTCAGCGTGGCCTTCGTTAATAACTGCTACTGCACCGCCGACAACAAACACCGCCAACGTAATCATAATCATCTTCATTAGTTTTTTCTTTAAATTTATCATGTGTTTAATATTACCGTGGTTCCATAACAGGCTTATTAGACAAATATTGAAATCTCACGTCGATTATTGCAAGAGTGTTACAAATGGCATCGCTTTCACACAACACTTATCATACACATATCATTTCGTTATGTTGTTGTGAGTTTTCCGTGACTAATCCGTGACAAAAATAAACCGCTTATTTGCAGTCATTTATTATCCAGTATGAAATCGACCTTATCATTACATCCTGTTGCTTTCTTGCATTATTCTCGTATTGCGTAATTTGATTGGTAACAACCGTTCAATTTGCCCTTTAAATTAATTATTTTCAATATTATATGAAGTAATTGAAAACTTATCTGTTCCAGTTTTCTCAACACAAACTTCTATCTTCCCTTTCACACCACAGTTGCTGCCCTGTCACTAGCCGTAACACTTAGTTTATTCTCGGTTGCATTTTATACGTATTGCCTCTGTACCGAATACAACAAGCACGATGGCACCTAATTCCAATCTACTATATAACACAATCCGCTTCATACGATTTCGGCGGGAGTATGCAAATTAGGATCCACACTCAAATCGGCACCTTTGATATCTGCGACTCATACTGGTGCTTTAATATTACTAATCGTTACATTGCAGAAATTCACTAATCCTCGTTGTGACGGCGGTGTCACAATTAGACCGCTAGCCGTAATTTTAACCGTGAAACATTAATCCCTCGATATTTTCCTAACCAATTGCACTAGTAAAACGCCCAGAGTGTACCCACAATTCACCATCAGAAATTGCATATGCAAGTCCTTCTCGGGAAATATTCGGCACCTGTTTTTACGTATTTTCTATACTCACCTTTCAAAATCGGTCGTAAAACGCTGCATTTCCAGCTACTGCAATACCAAAACATCGCACAAATAAGTTCAATTATATCCACACTGCAGCAATCCCTTGTTGGTAATAACAAGTTCCTTTTTAACCTCCTTATTGCATATACCAATAAAGAGGTTAAAATAACAAAAAACAGTGACTTGATGGCTAAAACCACCAATTTCCGTAACATTATTCAACTAGTGCACATAACAAGTCACACTCATGTTTTTACCGCATTGTCCTACAGCAAAAGAGAAATATACAATTATGCAAAAATATTTTATTGCCCAACTGCTGCCAACCACCAATCATCTGATTTCATCTAGCGAATAAATGATAACTAAACACAACAATTGCATCCGTTACAAAATTAAATCAACCGCCATTCCAATCCAAAATCGCCCAATGAATTTTCTGCTGGCAGCCAAAATTTTATCGTTGCGCGTATTTGGCATTTTGATTAATACAAAATAGCGGCCATATTTTTCTAACGTGGAATTGTCGTTTCTGCACTTTTCAGTCATCGAATTTCTGAGATTCTATTGTCAGTGTTATTTTTTCCATGCTACCGTGGCCTGTTGTTGGTAACTGGTTTTCGCTAGTTTGAGAATTATTCCAAACTAACGGAGTGGCAGTAAATTGCTTGGCGGGCGTAGCCTGTACACCGCGACTGGGGGAATATGTGTGCAGCACATACTTCCGCTGGGGATAAGATGAGGACTCTTAGGAATTTATTCCTTAAAGTCCCAGCTTACCTGAGTTTGCCAAGACAGACATCCAGCCTGCAAGGCTAATCTAATCGCGTTAGGATTAAATTCAGTATTTTGTGAAACAAAATGCTGGGATGTTTTGCGTTGCCGGTTCGCAGGCATAAGCACAGACTGGCTTGGTAATGTACTTCCAGTGTGGTGCGCCAAGTAATTTACTGGCACGGAGTGGCCAATTTTATTCAATCCCACGTCAGACAAAATAGCCCCGATTCCATTTCCTGTTACGGATAGAATCGAGGCCAACAATATTAGCTTTAACTATTTTTTCAATGTTTCACGTTTGTTAATTGGTTTTGCTGCGGTTGTTACTTCATTTTCTTCCAAGGACTTATTTTCATCTCCATCTTTGGCGCCTTTATATGTGACCCCGTAAACGACACGTTCTGAGAAAATGCCACCAATCAATTGGAATTCATTGATTGAATTAACAACGACCTTGCTATTATATTTGCCAGTTTGATTATTCAGCTGATTGCTAAATGATAGGTACTCAAGTTGGCGCAATACATTAACTGCTAACATTTTAACCGTTGCATTGGGTAAGAATCCATTTGCGTAGCGATTATGGCTCAAGTCAAGCGAAATCAAGCCTGCGGGTAATTGATGCACCCCGTCAAAATTTTGTAATTGATTAGAGGCTAAGTTCAATCGCTTCAAATCACCAGGTAAATATTGTGGGAATTTGTCTAAGTTATTATTTTTTGCCACCAATGTTTGCAAACTTGCTGGGAATTGTACACTAGCAATGCTTTGTAAGCTGTTGCGATTAAGGTAGAGGTGTTTTAACTTAGCTGGTAACTGCACATTAGCTAACGTAGTAATCCGATTGTTATTCAAAGTCGTAGTCGAATTCAAGCCAAGGGTTGCTTTGGTGTCATTTGATAAATTAAGATCAAACAGTGTATCAGGAAGTACCCCACTTGCTAACCCTGTAAGCTTATTGTTCTTTGCTTCCAATGTCTTCAAATTAGTCGTAGGCAAACCATTGAGGTTAGCTAAATTATTTTCATTCACAAATAACTTTTCAAGCTGTTTCAAGCCCACCAAAGGTTGTAAACTCGTTAACTTATTGCGGGTCAATTCTAGAATTTTGACATTTGGCCACGCATCATCACTTGGCAACTGCCGAATTTGATTATTAAAAAATGAAACATCGCGTACCGTACTTGGTAATTTCAATCCTGTAATGTCTGTTAATTTTCCTTGTTGCCCTGCACCAGCCATCGTGAAGTATAGGAATGTGCCTTGAAACTGAACTCCGGCAATTGACGTAATTCGATTGTTACGGTTCAAGTTCAAGCTACGTGTTGGCTTTAAATTAGCCGCCAAAACTTTAACATTCGCATTGTCAATTTGTGAGTTCATCACCGAAACATTGGTAACTTTCTTCGGCCAACGAACATTATTCATCGTTGTAATTGGGCTATTATTAATCGTTAAATTTTGCCAAATTGTCTGAGGCAACTTAGTACCATTTAACGTTGTTAATTTTTTATTATCTTCCAACGTTAAATTAGTAATGGTATCTGGTAATGTTGCGGTGGCTAAACTTGTAATTCCGGTGTTTTTCAAACCAATTGTCGTCATTGTTTTAGGAAATGCAACGTTGGTCAAGTTAGTCAACTTAGTCTGATTAACTAGGTTCAAGAATTTAAGATTGGGCACAAATTTCAAATCTTGGATATTTGTCAGTTTGTCATTTTCACCCAAGTAAACACTTTGATGGTAAACTTGATCGTTTGAAATCAAATCAATTTTCTGAATTTTTTGCAAATCTTGTAAAAACGCTTGATTCATATGTGCGTCTTTTTTCAACAGCGTATATGAGTAATTCCAAGTATTTTTATTTTGGGCCTTCAACGTTGCAATCAATGCTTGAACAGTGTTTGCACTGGCATAATTGGCCTTAACACCATGATTAATTGGGTACATTACCACTTTTTTGTTAACTTGCTTAGTGGCTCCAGTTTTAATGTTTTTAACTTGGATATTTAATTTTTGCTTATCCTTAAGCTTAGTAACTTTAACGCTGTACTTACCCTTAACGCTAGTTTTAGTAGTTTTTAAAACTTTTCCATTTCGTTTAATGGTAATTTTACCATTTTTAACACTACTAGTTCCGCTAACTTTGGCTATACCGTCTTTGTTACCTTGGATGCTGTTAACTTTTAATTTCTTGATTTTTGGTGTTTTTTTAATCTTTATTAGCTTAGTCTTTGTATATGCTCCGCGACTGACTTTAACGCGTAATTTGGTACCAACTCGATATTGTTTTTTTAATTTAACCGTGTATTCGCCATACCGATTAGCGCGACCACGAGCTAATACCTTACCTTTTTCGGAACGAACTTCAAGATTTCCAAACGCAACAGTTGTTCCATACACGGTCTTAGCTTTTTGATAGCTTGTTGCTTGTTTCAAATGCGCCCGCTTAACCGTTAATTTCTTTTGTTGAACCTTCCGGCCAGCTTTAACTTTAATTGTTAATTTTTGACCCGGTTTCAATTGCTTACCGGTCTTAATCACGTACTTGAAATTACCTTGCTTAACCTTCTTAGATAAGATAGTTTCGTTACCACGACGAATTGTTAATCGACCTGGCTTAGCAACGGTTCCGTGTACATAACGGTCCGCTGCATAGATGGCATTGATATTTAACTTTGAACTAGCTTCGACAGGCTGGGGATTAGCGAGTAATCCCAGCGCAACGACGCTTGCCATCGTTCCGAGTAACATTTTTCGATATTTCGCCATGGCAGAAAGCTCCTTTATAATTTTCTTTATTATATCTAGCATAGCAAACTTAACGTTCCATAGGTGGGAAGTCACAGTATTTTCAACTTCTTCAAAATAAAATCACATGCGCCCAACGACAGAATTAAATTTGCTTTGTACTATACAGATAACCAATATACTCGGCTTTTTTCGTAAGCTGATTGTTGGACACTTTGATTGGTCAAGCATATAATGTGCCTATAAAGATTTCCAATTAATCTTTATTGTCCCCCACATGTTGAAATGCATGGCCACCACGCTCCCCCCATATGCGCGGTGGCATTTTTTGTTTATTATTTTATAAGGCATAATAAAAAATGACTCAGCTTTTCCATATAAAGGAAAAACCGGCTCTATACTTTTTACTGTTGGTGGAGAAATCCGTCAGCAGTTTTTTATGTTCTTCGCGAGGGTGGAGCAAAGCGACAGATGAGCCTAGAATAGATAATTATGTACAAAACAAAAAGGACATATTAAATGTCCATCACCACGTTCCAACCGACAAAAATCAAAAAGTATGCGAGGTTATTTATTATGTCCCAAGACAATTGTATCTTACGTGAGTTAAATTTAAAAGATAAAAACATCCATTTTACCGACAATGAAGCAGGAGAATGGAACTATTTTGATTATCGTGGTCGCGGAGACAAGCGACATAAATGCTTAATTTATACCGCTAATTTAACCTATTCCGTTAGCCGATGCAGTGACTGTGGTTTTCGTGATTGCGTCGAGCACTGGGGGTGGACTTCAACCGAGATGCGACTCACTGGCACGAGCTTGTGGGATGTGCGCTTAGCGCTGCGTAAACAACGTTTTCACTGTAAGAATTGTGGTAATACATTTACAGCAGCGTCATCCGACTTCGAAAAGAACTGCCAAATTTCACGAAACACGAAAGTAATCGTAAAACAGAATCTAAACGAAGATATGATGACAGAAAAAACTGTAGCTAAGCACCTTCATATCTCACCTAATTCTGTACAACGAATCGAATATGACGCAATATACGAAGGCGGACAATACAAGTATCAATACAATTTTAAAACAACAATTACCGAAGCTATTTTCCATGGGATGAGTTCCGCTCAGCCAATGATCAGTTTAGCTTTATTTGGTGTGATGCCACTTCAATCAAGCAATTTGAAGTACTGCCCAATCGACTAACCAAAACAATCAAACAATATTTTCTTGGATTTTCACTAGCTAATCGGAAGCGTGTTAAGCACGTTGTCATGGATATGAACGCTCAATACGCCAGTTTCATTAAGTTCTTATTTCCGAACGCAGAAATCATTATCGACGGCTTCCATATCGCTCAGCGTATCGGTAACGCCTTGGATAGTGTTCGTAAGAACATTCAAAAACGCATTGATGATAAACAAAATAATCGAGCCTAATAAAAATCATGAAGAGTCAAATGGAAATCTTCCACATGATGTATGAGGATCTCGAAAAAAACCGAAACCTTATTACAATGCGTGGAATTAATGAATATCTAACACAAGAACAAGCGATTGGCATCGTCTTCGACGAATATCCTGAATTTGGTCAGGTTTGGACTGCATATCAGGAAATTATGAAAGCAATGCATAACAAAGATTTATCAGGTTTCGAAGACATCATCACTCATTACACGATTATGGGAAACGATATGGACAGCGCAATTTCGACTTTCGCCAAGAATTATAAGGGAATTCAAAACAGCATCACCTCGAACTATTCAAATGGACGCGTTGAAGGTATGAACCACAAAATCAAACAGCTTAAACGTAACTCGTGTGGTTACAAAAATATGGCTCACTTACTCTGGCGAATCCGTCAGATTTTTTAAGATGTCCCAATCTCCATTTATTTGGCTCATATGTCACTCCGTTCCATCCTCGCAAAATAAACAAAAAAGGAACCAGAATCCATTAAGATTCTAGTTCCAAAATAGTCCTACCAACAGAATTTGACACAGAGCCGAAAAACCGAGCCATTTTGTATACAACAGAAAGCATCAAACTGCCTGCTCTCGTTTTTTTATTTTAAGCTTCAATCTCAGCAACAACGTCTCTTGCAACTTGCATATCACCAATATATGGTGTGTCGACCCCGTTGATTTTTTGGTATGGATCTAAACCTTTACCGGCAATCGCAACAACATCCTTATCCGTGCTCATTGAAATAGCTTGTTTAATGGCTGTTGGGCGATCCATTTCGTAGTGGACTTCAACTTTTTCAGTATCCGTTGCAGCTGCAATTTCATCGGCAATTGCTCGCGGATCTTCGTATTGTGGATCATCAGCAGTTAACCAGACCACGTTAGCTTGCTCGGTAAGCGCTTGTCCAAAACCAGCCCGTCGAGATTCCGCCTTATTTCCTGGTGCCCCTAAGACGACGATAACACGGCCCTGTGGGTGTTGAGTGTGTAGGAACTTCATTAACGCTTTCATCGAGACATAGTTGTGGGCATAATCCACATAAACTACACCATGACTCATCGTTTGAAATGATTCCATCCGCCCAGGTACCGTGACTTCATTCAGTCCTTGGATCATGGCCGGTTGGGTTGCCCCGGCTAATGCTGCCGCAATTAGCACACTAGCTGCGTTACTTTCATTGTAATCCCCAGGCACATTTAACGTGTAGTCACCAGCAATTGCCAATGCGTCAGCCTTGCTGGTATTGGTTGTAACATGCATTTTACTATCATGTAAATCAGCTTGACCCGTGAATAAAACATCAACAGGTACCTTAACTTGGGCCGCTTCACGTGCGTAAACATACACATCGGCTTCGTCGTGGTGACGCATTGCCGCCGCATAAACATCAGCTAAATAATCAGTTTCGCCATTGATAATAACTTTACGGCTGTTATCAAAGAGCATTAATTTGTGTTCTAAATAATCAGCAAAGGTTGGGTGCTCGGCTGGCCCGATGTGATCTGGTGAAATATTTAAGAAAATTCCCACATCGAATTGTAGGCCGTAGACTCGACTTTTTTTGTAGGCTTGTGAAGAAACCTCCATCACTAAATGGGTCATACCGTAATCAACTGCTTTGCGCATATCATGGAATAAATCCAACGATTCCGGTGTTGAAAGATCTGACTTGAAGTGATCATCTGGGCCTAAAATCCGATCAATTGTCGAAAATAAGGCCGTCTTGCCACCAGTACTTGCTTGTAAAATTTCGTGGGTAAAATAAGCGCCCGTGGTTTTTCCCTTGGTTCCAGTAAACGCGATGATATATAAATCCTTTTCGGGATTATTATAAAAAGCCGCCCCTAAGACTGCCATCGCTTTTTGCACATTGGTTACTAATAAACGTGGTAATTGTTCACCTTCAGTATATTCAACATCCGTGACGTAAGCACTGGCGCCTAATTCACGCGCACTTGTCAAAAATGCCGGCTTAAAATTTCCTTTGGCAAAAAACAAAGTACCAGGAGTCACTTTACGTGAATCGTAACTCACCGCACTAAAATCACCGTTAACATTTCCACGCACATCTTGTAAAAGACTGTGCGCAGTTAAAATTTCAATTGCTTGTTGCCAATTAATGGCCATTTATTTCACTTCCCTAATTTATAAACTTGATTAAAACTTAATTCCCTTAACGGCTCGCAATGTATAGAACGAACCAGTGACCACAATCATGGTCTGGCTATTTTCCCGAATTTGTCGTGCTAATGTGATGGCAGCAGTTGGATCATCGGCAATCGCAACTTCTACAGTATTATTTAATTCTAAAATTTGTGCGGCCAACTCATCCGCCGTTAACGCACGACCTGGATTAGCTGGTGTCACAGCAATTACGCGTGAAACTTGTGGCAATAAATCCTCAAGCATTGATAAATAATTTTTATCGCGTAAAATTCCAAGCACTACCGTGGGTTTGAATGGTAATTTCCAAGCTGCAAGTGACGCAACTAACCCACGAATGCCATCGGGATTATGCGCCGCATCGCGCAAAATATTCTGCGCTGCATTGTATTCCATCCGCCCAGGGAGTTTCGCATTTTTTAACCCATTACGCACCGCATCACTTGAGATTTCAACACCCAAATCGCGCAAAGCATGTACCGCTTGAATCGCGGTGTTCAAGTTCAATACTTGATACTGACCTGCTAAGCCCAAAAACACATCCGTATTGCCATCAACTTTAAGCACTGTACCTTCTGGACTAGCTTTAAATGTTGTGATTACCGGTGATTTACCGTCGTACCACTTTGCCCCGGCAGTTTCAGTTGCTTCCTTCAAAATTCGCTTTACGGCTACATCTTGGCCATTATACGAAATCACAGTCGCACCCGGCTTAATAATCCCCGCCTTGATTTTGGCGATTCCTTCTAGCTTGTCACCTAAAATTGCTTGGTGATCGTAAGAAATCTTAGTAAAAATATCTAGCATCGCACTAGAAATCAAGTTAGTGGCATCTTGTTCCCCACCTAAACCCACTTCTAAAACTACAAAATCTGCGTTTTTTTCCGCAAAACTAACTAATGCAACCAAAGTCCACCATTCAAACGATGAAATATCCTTGATGCCCTTGCCATGTGCTTGGACTACTTTATAGATTTGCTTGAAATATTTAATAAATTCAGCTTCGGTAATCATTTCATCATCAAATGAGATTTGTTCACGACTGGTGTATACCGCTGGACTGGCAAAGTGTCCGACATGATAACCTTGTGCTAATAAAACTTCATTAATCATTTCACCAGTTGAACCCTTACCGTTGGTTCCACCAATGTGAATAATTTTGAGTTGTTCATCTGGATTATCGAGCCATCCAATAACTTCTTTTAAAAATGGAACGCGGTTTTCATGGACCACTCTCCACGATTTATCAAATTTTTTAACTAATTTTACATAATCTTCGTGTACTGTCATATTAAAATGCTCCATCCTACTTGTGTCTAATAATCAACACCGTATAAGTAACTATTTGTGCCGACGAACCAACACCACATAAATATTGCTAGCATATACCCAGCAATCCATATCCATTCCATTTTAGCATATTCCCAGTGTTCTCGGCTGAAACAAATTCGTTCTCCCCACGTTAATACGAATTCTTAACTACTTGCTATTATTTATATCAGCATTATGGGCCGCTTCGCGCTATATGAATCATGTCTCGCCCCGTCTGACGTTGGATTTTATTTTCTGTACTTTTGTTTAAGAGCACTCACGTATCACGGAATATACCTTGGGTACTAGTTTTGAACACATCGCAAAATTAGCGATAACTGATTTGATTAAATCTGCACCCCAAAAAAAATTGTCTGAAAGCAATATTTTCATCACAGACACCTTACCTCAATAAAAACGCAGATTACAAAAAAATAGACATGCTATATCAATAACACATCGATTTCACGAACCAATTTTGATTAGTGTTATTTTACATATAATAAAGTCTGAACAACCACCGAATTACCAATCGATTGAACTTGTGCGTTATTTCAACGGCTCAGTTGGTTTTTCATACACTTCGGCCCCTAACGACTGTTTTTCGCTAGTTTGAGCATTATTCCGAACTAACGAAGTGGCGGTAAATTACTTGGCGGGCGCAGCCTTTACACCGCGACTGGGGTGATATGTGTGCAACACATGTCGCCGCTGAGGATGGGATGAGGAGTCTTAGGAATTTATTCCTTAGGGTCCCAGCTTATCCGAACCGACCAAGACCGCACTTTGGCTTGGGAGGCTGCTTCCAGCGTGGTGCGCCAAGTAATTTACCGGCGCGTAGTGGTCAATTTTATTCAATCCCATGTCAGACTGAATAGAACAAAAAGGGGCTGGGACATAACTCCAGACCCAAAAAGAGCTTAACCAAGTGCTGAAAAGCGTGCGGTTAAGCTCTTTTTAGTATAATTATATGTAAAGATAACGCTGTAACAGCAACGTTATCAAGTCGGTCGTCCCTTATTCACAGTGAGGTATTCCCTATGAAAAATTATAACATGAACCAAATCATGTTGGATATTCCAACGGCTTATGAACCTGATAAAAATCATGTGGCACACTACATTAACGAATTAGTTGAGGACATGGACGTAACTATCTTCTATACTACTGGTCGACCACTTGAGTATGATCCACGATTAATGATGAAACTAGTTTTATTCGCATATACCCGTGGCGTGCGTAGCGGTCGGCGGATTGCCGAGTTCGCCCAAGAAAACATTATTGCGATGTGGCTGACTCAAGAAGCACAGCCATCATATCGCACAAATTAAATCGTTTCCGAGTGTCAGACTTGTCAGAAGCCATGATTAGCTCGGCGGTTTTCGCGTTTCACCAAATTACTTCACGACAAAGGATATATTGATGATGTAATCTATATTGACGGTTACCAAAATTTTAGCGGATGCCAAACAAGTTTCAGTTTTGTGTGGAGAAGAAAACACAATTCGTTTCGATAAAATGAATACCGTCAAAGCTCAACAATTAATTCAAGATATTATGGCAGAACAACAATCATTACAGTTACCAGAATATACTGATTTGTCAGTTGAAGAATTAGACGATGTGATTGCGCACCTAGAATCGTACTTAGCAAAACAAGAACAACAAGTCGTAGCTACACAGAAAGTGTCGCCTAACCCCGCCAAACAAGCGCGCCGGAATACTAAAAAGCACCTTAATAAGGTGAACATATTCGACAAAAGCTAGCGTATCAACACACCAAATAGAAAACTTTATAATGAACGCAATAGCTATTCCAAGACTGATACTGACGCTACTTTCATGCGGGTTAAAGAAGATTACATGCAGAATGGTCAATTGAAACCAGCCTATAATTTACAAATCGCTACCAACGCTCAATTTGTCTTAGGCTATGGAATTTTCCAAAATCCAACTGATACGCGTACGTTGATGCCTTTTGTTGATCAACTCAAACAATACGAAACGTTGGGTTCAACGATTGTCGCAGATGCCGGATATGGTTCGGAAAGTAATTATCGGCAACTCGAAGATGAATACCCAGCTACTACAGTGCTGATTCCATACGGCACGATGTTAAAAGAAACCAGCAAAAAGTGGCAGACCGATGAACGGAAAGTCATGAATTGGAATTACTGTGCGGAAGATGACTATTATGTGGACCCACGAAACGTTAGATTTAATTTTAAACGTCTAAGTAAACGAACTGATAAATACGGATTCGTTCGTGACTTTAAAGTTTATGAAGCTGAAGCTCAGACGGAAAATTTAGAGATATTGCCGGGCTGCCGTTACGCCTAAAGGATATACGAGAAAAATACAGTGAATCCGGCATTTGAATATCATAAAGCGAAAATTAGAAGTGAGTTTTCAAAAGAAGAAAACCAAGCCATCTACGCCCAACGAAAGATTGACGTAGAATCGGTTTTCGGCAGATTGAAAGCTTATTTTGGGTTCACTCGCTTCTCGGTCAGAGGGATCGAGCGAGTGAAACGTGAAGTCGGAATCGCCTTGATGGCAATGAACATGAAGAAATTGGCCACCAAATGATGCCTTTTCGTGAGTAAACAATATATACATAAAAAATAGGCCTCAAGATTTCAAAAAACGAAATCTTGAGGCCTATTTATTTATAACGAGCTAAGGTTTTGTCCCAGCTCCTTTGCAAAATATTATTTATTTTCAAAGTGCCCAAGGAACTTGTAGATTGGACCTTTTACTTTGAATTTTTGTTCATATTCTGTTTCAACATTTGTTTCAAGGTTAGCCGGATCTTCATTGTGCATATCTAACCACAACTTATCAGTCTTCAACCGTGCACCAGCTTCACCATAGTTGGCGAAACTACCTAATGAATATTCAAACAAGCCACGATTATCAGTCTTAAATTCAAGTTCACCGGCTTCTGGCAATACAGCTTGGTAACTCTTTAAGAATGATGCATACGTTAAACGACGCTTTTCATGACCAGTCTTTGGCCATGGATCAGAGAAGTTCAAGAATACTTTGCTAATTTCTTCAGCGGCAAAATACGTATCAACTCCGGCGCCATCACCATAGATGAACTTCAAGTTTGGCAAAGCATCTTCATCTTCATCTGCTTTACGGGCAGCAACAGCCACTGCGCCTTCTTGAATTTCCATTCCGATGAAATTAGTTTCTGGATATTGTTTTGCCATGCCAATAATAAATTGACCTTTACCCGTACCAATTTCAACGTGAATTGGTTGTTCTTTAGCAAAAATACTTTGCCATTGACCCTTCAAACTCACAGCCTTATCTTGGGTAATAACTAAATCAGCATGGTCTGCGAGCCAAGCGACAGCCCATGGTTTCCGACGTAAACGCATATAAAAATCCTCAATCTTCTTATTGTTGTTTTTTAGCTATCCGGCTTGGTACATAGACGAAACTAAAGAGCATAATTTCGGCAATTACTAGCGCTAAGCTAATTAATATTGTTATTAAGTTAAATTGACCAATTAAATTAGCCACAATCATCACAAAGCCGACAATGCTCAAAATTCTTACGAGCACACCGTTGAAATTCTTTTGGCGCGTTTTGGCATCGGTAGGATACAAACGCGTAAAGACGATTTCATCGTAATTATCAAATAATGGTAATAATTGAAAACCAATCAGGTAGACAATTAAAACTAAAATCAGTGGTGTCACGAACTTGTCATGGACAAAGTACGCGGCAACGCCACCAATAGCAGTCAAACGGACTAGTAAACCAAAGTATTCATCCCCCCGTAATAACCCACGCCAATATAAATTGGTATAGACATTATCTTGGTTTTTGGGTAAGCGGTTAAACCAGCCATCAAGCCAAGCCCGACGCTTAGTCTTCCCTTGAATCAAAGGCACATCCGTGAACAAATTGAAGAAGCGATAAATCGACAATTGCCGACTAGCTTCATCTTCAATCGCTTGATTCCAGTTAAACATCCCGTTCCAGAATTTATCCCGGACGATAATGCGACCACCCGCAGCTAGTAAGACAAAGATAAACGCCCACGCCATATCAAGGCGAACCCCGAACAAGGCAAACGTAATCAATGGCAAGACTATCTTCAGCCACAATACATTGTGTTGACTGTAGTAGCTTTGCATTTGGTCATACAAAATTAAGGCCTTAAAGACAATAAAGGTTGGGAACAACCACAATGCTTGAATAAAGCTCGCTTGGAACGCAACTTGTAAGAATGGCAACATAATAATTAATCCAATAATTTGCATGAATTGTGCTAACCACATGCTATGCCAGAAACCTTTTTTCAAGTACCGTTCCATATTCACTTCTTGCGCCATCAAGAATACTTTATCGGCGGGCTTCAATAAGGTTGCGAGACGACCAAGTTGTAGTAACCCAATCATCAACGCCATCCCGATGAATTTTTCCCACCAAGCAAATTCCAATGACTTCAAGAAGCCTGAATACCAGAAGCCTAAACCACCGACAAAAAACATAATCGCGATTGTGAATTGATCATTAAAAACCAGACGTAGATACTTCATCATACGTGCAAAGTGAACCTTGCGCCGTTGCGTAAATAATTCGTTCATAGCTTAACCTTCTTTCGCTAAGGTTAAGTAGATTTCATCTAGCGATTCACCAGCTTCTGGAAATTCTGCCCGTAAATCAGCTAACGTACCTTGAGCTTGAATAACCCCGTTGTGCAACAACACAAACTTATCTGCATGCTTTTCAGCCGTATCTAAGACGTGCGTTGACATCAGCACAGCGGCTCCATTAGCTTTAACTTCATCAATTAAATCTAACAAATCGTGAACTGCTAGTGGATCGAGTCCTAAAAATGGTTCATCGATAATAAACACATCGGCTTCGGTCATGAAGGCATTCACAATCATCACCTTTTGCTTCATCCCTTTTGAGAAGTTAGCAGGGAACCATTCTAATTTATTATCCAAACGGAATATTTTTAGCAAGCGGTCAGCTTTTGCCCACGCCGTTTTTTCATCTAATTGATACGCCATGATGGTTAAATCAAGATGTTCTTTTAATGTTAATTCCTCATAGAGGACCGGTTGTTCTGGTACATATGCAATTTTTTCTTTATAGACGGTTGGATCAGCCATCAATGAATTACCATCAATCGTAATATCACCGTGTTGGGGCGTCAATAAACCAATAATATGATTAATGGTTGTTGATTTTCCGGCCCCGTTCAAACCAATCAGTGCGACTAATTCGTTGTTGCTTACTTCAAAACTAATATCCTTGATAACTGGTACCTGCGAGTACCCGCCGACCAAGTGATTTACTGTTAATGTCATTGTTATTATCGTGGACCTTTCATAATATTTTCACTTATTTGCTTTATAATAAAGTTATACCGATTAAGTATAACATATGGACCACCCTGCGGACTTTATGAAAATGGCTTTTTTTATTTACAATGAACGTTATTGGCTCCGTTATTTCTACGTGGGGCTTCGTTGCTGCACTTGCTTGTAACTGAGTCATTGCACCCAACATTTATCAGCCATAACGCTACCTGCGGCAAATTATTCATCACCGGCAATAATAATGGCCAAAAGGTGACAATTCGCAGTTAATTGGTTTAGAATGGAATATATATATGTAAGCGATTTACTATTAAATAAAACGAGGTAAATAGACATGGACGACTGCATTTTCTGCAAAATTATTAAAGGCGACATCCCTAGCTACACAGTATACGAAGATGATGATGTTAAAGCATTTTTGGACATCACTCAAGTAACTCCTGGACACACTCTACTTGTGCCTAAGAAGCACGTCGCTGATATCTTTGAATATGATGAAACGCTCGCCGCAGCTGTATTTAGCAAGTTACCAAAAATTGCCAAGGCCATCAAAGCCATCAATGGTGATATTCAAGGTATGAACATCGTCAACAATAACGGCCAAGTCGCCTACCAATCAGTCTTCCACTCACACATTCATTTAATTCCCCGCTACAGCTCCGAAGACGACTTCTCAATGAAGTTTGGCGACAACTCAGCCGTGTACGGTGAAACTCAATACGAAGACGTCCAAAAAGCTATTAAAGCCAATTTAAAAGCTTAATTACGCTCAATAACTAATTACAAAGGAGGTCACTGCATGCAAGCAACCAAAGGCTACATCAACAACGTCAAAGAAACAGTCACTGGATATGTTGATCACATGGTTGATTACTTTAAACAATTGAGTACTGAAATCCAAGCGTTAACGACGAGCGTCAAGAAACTGCAAGCTAATGCAACCCAACTACAAGTTGAAGCTGAAAACGTGCAAAAAGTCAGCGATGATATTCAAGTCTCGGTTCGCCGTTTTGAATTCAAAATCAATCCACGTTTGGCGCGTATTAATGAGCGCTTAGACCACATTAATAGTGTGCTAGACAAGACTACTAAAAAATAATAAAGGAGGACCTCCTCATGGCAGATCCAATTCTTTTCAACCCAGCTGATTCAATCGGTAAATTCCATGATCATAACGAAGCCGTCTCAAAAGCGCAAGTTATCAAAGAAAAGCATCAACAAACCGACGATGAACTCGTAATCGCCAAAAACGCAAAAAACGAAGAATTCTTTGTTTTCTACGCCAAAGACGCAAAAAAAGAACCACACGATACTGACGATACTCAAGCATTTGAAGTAACAAAGAAAATTTAAATATTCAAAAAAGGTTATCCACCGATGAGTTCACATACTCGTCAGTGGATAACCTTTTTTCTATTTTTTCTAGCGCGGAATTTGGATATGTGTCTCAGATTGATTCCCACTACGAGGCTGGAACCAGTCTGGACACCGTAATGGAAGACAAGCATTTGAAGCCACAGTGCGGTCTTCAAATGTTTGCGAAGCTTGGTTCGCTAACGCGGTAACCATCTTCACAAATCCATAATCAGTAACGAGCCCCGTTACTGATTATGCCATCACGGTGCGAGCTAAAGTCCAGCCTGTTTCCAGCCTCTTCGTTAGTTTGAGCGGGCAGTCTGACTAGTAGTATGCCGTAATCCTTGTCGCTGCAAGTTTAGCGGTAATCATTAATTCCATGCTTATCTAGCGGAGTGACTGAAAATCACTTTGTGGCCGGCAGGCTTTACACCGAAATGGGACGTGACACCACGTGTCGAGTTTGTCGCTGAGGGTAGAGCCGACCGGGCCTTATTTGTCCAGCATAGCTACAAATGTGAGCAGTCTTTTGGCTTTAGCCATTAGACTGCCAGCTATCCCGAATTGCCCAAGACAGACATCCAGCCTGCAAGGCTAATCTAATCGCGTTAGGATTAGATTCAGTATTTTGTGCAACAAAATGCTGGGATGTTTTGCGTTGCCGGTTCGCAGGCATAAGCAAGCGGCTTGGGCATGTGCTTCCATCTCGGTGCACAATGTGATTTTCAGGCACGCAGTGGCATCATACTTCTCATCACATTTTATAAATTCCACGTCAGACGGAATAGAGCCCTTTATTCAATCCCACGTCAAACAGATAGCAAAAAAGCATTCGCAAAATTTGCGAATGCTTTTCATTGAATATATTAGTTACCAGTAGTAGCGGTAGTAGCACCTTCAGCACCAGTAGCTGCTTGAGCCTTAGATGGGTTCATGTAAGTGTCAAGAATGTTAGACATGTCCTTATCTTTGATTGATACCTTAGCCTTCTTCAAGACCTTCGCAATAACTTCTGAAATCTTAGTTTGATCGTTCATGTTAGTTGACATGATTTGGTCTTCCAAAGTCTTCTTGATTGCTGGAGTAATCTTGGCTGGCTTTTCACCCTTGTTGTCCATGTAAAGAACAAAGTAACCGAATTGGTCTGAGTGAACGGCAGTCTTAGTGAATTCACCGTTGTTCAACTTAAATGCAGCTGCCTTAAATGCAGCATCAGTGTTAGTGTCAGTGTTATCAAATGGAGTGTAGAGACCACCCTTGTTTGCAGTAGAAGCATCTTGTGAGTACTTCTTAGCTAACTTGATGAAGTCTGCCTTAACGTCCTTAGACTTTTCCAAGTCCTTGATAACAGTGTCAGCATTCTTCTTACCTGAGTCGTCATTCTTCAACAAGATGTAACGAACAGTAACCTTTGGTTGGTAAGCCTTAAATTGTGTGTCCAATTGCTTTTGTGAAATCTTAGTGTTATCCTTCACAGCAACTTCCAACAACTTTTGAGTCTTGATGCTTTCCTTCAAGCCAGATTCAGTTTGGCCTGATTGAGCCAATTGTGTTTTAAATTGGTCACCGTATTGCTTCTTCAAGTCATTGAATTGCTTGTTAACTGACTTATCAGAAACCTTCTTACCATATTGGTCTTGCAAAGCGTCATTGATAATCATCGTTGATAATACTTGCTTACCAGAATCTGAGTTCTTCAAGCTTGAGTAGTATTGATCTTGGGTAATTTTGCCACCATTCAAAGTAGCGACGGTCTTGTCACCACATGCGGCCAATAACATTGCTGTAAATACTGCTGCTACACCTAAAACTGCTTTTTTCATCTTCATTTGAAATATACATCCTTCTTTTCTAATTAATTATTTCGACATCTATTAATATACCACATCTAACACCTTGATACGATTCTATAACTTGAAAGTTAATTGAAAATTAAAGCCAAATACGACCTTTTTGTGAAGTAATCGCGAAGTATTTCGACAATATTACAATTTCTGCTTTTTCATCTGTTCATTAACTCGTTGTTTCCCGACATCGCGTTGCATTAACCAGGCTGTTCCAGGTACTGTTAAAATGACTGCAATCATCGAAAATAGCAACATCAGGAGTTCAGCGCCAAAAATTTTTGAGTTAATCACGGCGCCCCACCCATAATTTAATTTCACAAACCAGATACTTAAAGCTAAAAAACTACCAATAAAACCAAAGAATAGCGTGTTGATTGCCGTGGCGATAATTTGCCGCCCAATATTCATCCCATGACCGAATAATTGCTTGGTCTTAATAGCAGGATTATCTTGGAGCACTTCTTGCATCCCCGCAGCAATTGCCATCGCGGCTTCGGCAATGGCTCCAAGTGTACTCAAGATGGCCGCCATAATACCAATTTGTAGGAAATTCAGACCAATTGTTAAAGACAAGCCTTCAAGTTCTTCAGAGTCTTCCATCGCAAAGCCCTGCACGTGTGCCCAATGCTCAACTGGCACAATCAAGCCCATTAAGACAAGCATGACTAAGACCGAGGCTAAGAATGCTACACGAGTAACTTGGTCATTATCATCACTCAAGAAAATTGTCACTGCCAGCATCACAATACCGACCACTACAACAATAACTAGTGGTGAAAAGCCCCACGCAATCAGCGTAATTGCAAGAAACAGCAGGAAGAAATTGAATAGTAGGCCAAACAACGCTTGGGCACCTTGTTTCCCACCCACAATTAACATAAGAACCGCAAAGACGAGAAATAATCCAGTTAATGAACTCATTTACTGATTCCTCCTTGCTCCGATTGCCGGGTTCCTAGATATGCAGCTAACCAACTAGCAACTGGTACGGTTAAGACAATCCCAATTCCCGCAATAATCGTTTGCACGAGACCAAGTGCCATATTCATTTGGAAGGTATAGGCCCAGCTGTTGCCGTTGCGTAGATATAACAACGACATCGTCAAAGTACTTGAAATAAAAATCAAGAATAGCACGCTCGTTAATGCGCCCATGATAGTTTTCCCAACATTACGCCCAACTAAAAATAGTTGCCAACGGGTAATTTGCGGATTGGCCGCCTTAACTTCAAACTGGGTTGCAACAATATCCGTCGCTTCATCCATCACGGCGCCCAATGCTGCTAATAAGGCTTCCGCTAAGAATAACGGTTGTGGCAATTGCGTAATGTATTCCATTAATTCATAGTGCATACCACGTTCATGGGTAAGTGCGAGCACAACTAAAGCAATAATCAACGCCAGCCCCACACTACATAGTGATGCCAGCAACGTAACGAGCATTTGCCGATTCTGCCCCAGTGCCAGTATTAACGTAATTGTTGCCATCAAAATCCCTAGTCCGCTAAATAAGACCACCACGTTAATATTCTTAATGTCCAAATCTAGTATAATTGCCAAAATCAATAGCCCTGCATTAATCAGGACACTCAATAAAGTCAATAAACCAGGTAATTGCATCAAAACAATTAAGAGGCTGACTGCAATCCAAGCGACAAAGGCAATTAGCGTATCGCGCTTTTGTCCAGTTATGGTAGCGCCCTGTTTACCCTGATGTTGAATAAAGACTTGCTGCCCTTTTTTATAAGGTTGATCTAGTGCGCCACTTTTAGTAAAGGTGTTAGTCGCATTGAGAATTTGCCCACGTCTGGCACCATTTAATAATTTAATTTTTAAAACTTGTTTGGTACTACTATCAACGTTCGCGAATTGATCAGTCTCTTTGACGGGCTGACCAGTTTTAACGCTGCTAACTTGACCAACTGTTTGTGAGTACAACGGGGCATCAAAGTGCGTCAAGATGACACCCACACCACCTAAAAATACTAACAACCAGATAAGCCGTTTGCGCCATTGAATTGTGCGCGTTTGTTGCGCTAATTTTACTTGCATAGTATGCTCTCCAATAATTGAGCGGACAGTAACTGGTTAAATCGGCTAAATTTTTTCTAGCGTGGAATTTAGATATGCGTCTCAGATTGATTCCCACTACGAGGCTGAAACCAGTCTGGACACCGAAATGGGACAAACCTGACGCTGAGGGTAGAGCCGACCGGGCCTTATTTGTCCAGCGTAGCTACAAATGTGAGCAGTCTTTTGGCTTTAGCCATTAGACTGCCAGCTATCCCGAATTGCCCAAGACAGACACTCAGCCTGGAAGGCTAATCTAATCGGGTTTTGATTAGATTCAGTTGTTTGTTGCAAACAAACTGCTGGAATGTTTTGCGTTGCCGTACCTCAGGCATAAGCAAGCGGCTTGGGCATGTGCTTCCATCTCGGTGCACAATGTGATTTTCAGGCACGCAGTGGCATCATACATCTCATCGCATTTTATAAATTCCACGTCAGACGGAATAGAGCCGTTAAATCCATTACCGTCCATATACCGAAAAATGGTGTCCTCCTTGAGTCCACCATTTCGTTAATTGAGCTATTCGGTAGAACCAAGGCGCCGGTTTTGTCCGTCCATCAAAACTTCTTTAGTTAAGTAACGGAAGCGTTGCATTAACCGGGCTGCTTTGACCGGTTCCGTGCCATCCTTAGTTTCTGCTAAATGTTCACGTTCCAACTGAGTCATCCCGAAATTCGATGTAAAAAATGTTGCTAGTTCATTTTGCATCCGATATTCGAGGATAACCCCTAAGATATCATCACGACTCCATGGCGTCATTGAATCCGCGCCGATATCATCAATAATCAAAACTGGTGCTTGCTCAATCTGTTGAACTTTCGTATCAACGTTATTATCTTTGATTGAATTGCGCATTTCCACGATAAAACTAGGGAAATGCATCATCGTAACTTGCACCCCATGGTCAGCTAGTTCATTAGCCATCGCACCCATCAGATATGTTTTCCCGATACCGTATGAACCATAGAGATACAAACCTTGTTGATATTTTTTAGGATTAGCCAAGTATGTTTCAACCCAATCAAGGACTTGATTCACAATTGCAACACGATCTGCACTAACATCTAACGTATCAAAAGTTGCTTCGCGCACCGCTTTTGGTACGGCAACTGCGTGAATGCGCGCATGTCGAGCAATGCGTTTCTGTTTTTGAATGGCTTGTTCACTTGGCCGATATGCAACATCAACGTAGTGCCCTTCCATAATTAATTCTGGATAATAACCAGGTGCCACAGTCGGTTGGCCTTTTTCAATTCGGCGTTTTTGATCAACGAACTCAAAAATTTTAGCTGCCGAACGTTCAAAAGTATCCTCAGCCAACTCATCACGATGCTCATTTAAAAAGCTCTGTACATCGGCATCCGCAAAAGCCGCTTGGATTGCTTCGTTGGCTTTAGCAAAATTATTTGCATGTTTATTAAAGTATGCTTGCATACTTGCCCCTAAATTTTGCATCGGGTTTCCTCATTTCGTTCGTTAATTTTCATTATTTTGTGCCCGTGAAGCACGTAAACGCTCCATGCGCGCCTCAGCTGCAGCCTTTTGGGCGGCAATTTCAGCCGGTGTTTTTTGTTGTTCTGCTGTTTTTTCATAAGTTGGCGTGGTTTCCACTTTCCGTGGTGTCCGCCGGTAATTACCATTATTAGCACGACTTTTACTCTTCGCTGCGCGTTCTTCATTGAACTTGGCAATATCGGCCAACGCAGCTTCCGCAGTCATAATTTTATGTTGTCCCAAACTATTGGCAATCGAGTTGTAATACGTCCGCGTTAAGTTATCGTTCTTCATTCCGACCAAGACATAATATGTCAAAATGTTAATCACTTCCATTGGTAACACATTATGCTCAACTAAATCAGTAATCGTTTTTTCTTCATTAGCGGTCACAAATCCATGGCGGGCTGTCTTGATACTATTTAAAAATTCAACTGGCGAGAGGTCTTTGGCTTCTTGCACAATTTTTTGCACCGTCGCTGGTAATGCCGTGGTTGTTGGCGTTTCAGTTTTTTCGCTTGGTGTAGCTGGTACTTGTTCAACTTCGGCTTTGGCGGTAGTTTGCCGTTGTGTTTTATACATATCTGACACCGCCTGCTTAAGCGCTAATTCATTGATTTCATGCGTATCGAAGTTCATCGTTTGCCGGATAATGTTGGCAAGTGCTAATTCGTTCACACCATACACCATGTTTTCAGAAATAATTAAATTACGATATGGTGCGAGCTGTGCGGCCGTCAAGCCAGTACTTTGCAGCGTATCTAGTAGCAATTCAAAATCAAAATGACTATCCGTTGTATCACTAAAAATTGCTTGATTCGTTTGTGCGCTAACTTGGCGGGAAACGTTTTCATCCATTAAATCAGCCGCTTGATTAAATGCTGCCGAACTCAAATGAAAAACATCGAGCATGCTTTGCGAAATATCCTCACCCTTAAAATCTAATAGTCGGCGTAAGCGAAACTTTGCTTGGAGCGTTTTATATGCTTGGCTACCAACTGCATCAATCAAGAGCACACTCATCAATTCGTCACTGAAAAACTGATCTGGTAGTAATGGGGCGTGCATTTCGTAAACGTAAAATTCACCCAACGCATCCGAATTATGCCATGTGTGAATTAAGTCGACTGCTTCTAACCGTCCTCGCGCTTCGACGATTGCTTGCGGACTCAAACTAACTAGGTTCATTAAATCACTGTGCCGGCGACGGTTAGCTAATCGTGGCTGTTCATCCAACAATGTCCAAAAAGTATTGAATAACGCCATTGCATTTGGGCCAATAATTGGCTGATATAAATACGTCAAAACTTGCCGATCAAAGTCACTTAAATAAGCGGCTTCCGACAAAATAAAGCCACTCATTGGATTCAATTGCCGTGCTTCTCCACTCATTTTTCACCTAATCAATCTTTCTTAGTTTTATCATTGCCAACAATTTCTTGAAGCTCATTTAAGAACACTTCAACACTGTCAAAGTGCTTGTATACACTTGAAAAACGAATATAGGCAATTTCATCAATATCCTTTAAATATTTCAACGCATACTCACCAATAATCTGGCTGGTAACTTCACTTTCACCGAGTTTACGTAAATCTTTTTCAACTTGAGCGACAACTTGCATCAGGCGATCACTCTTGATTGGACGTTTTTCAGCGGCGCGCACTAATCCGCGGAGGAGTTTTTCCCCCTTGAATTCTTCGCGTGAGCCGTCATTTTTGATAACAAATAAAGGCGTTGTTTCAGTTCGTTCAAACGTTGTAAAGCGGGTACCACACTTTGGGCATTCACGACGACGACGAATTGAACGTCCTTCATCGGCGGGCCGACTATCAACCACACGGGTATCGTTATACTGACAATTAGGACATTGCATTGGGCAATCACCTTTCTACTTTTCCAATTTGGTTTAGTTGTAAACACCAAATAATTAAATTTAATATTACATCTAGTATAACAGAAAATACTAGTACACACCTCGCTGGATTGTTCGATATTTCATGTAAAATTAACCATTAATTTCAGCTGACGTGGGAGTGAATAAACTTGACCACTACATGCCAGTAAATTACTTGGCGCACCACGCTAGAAAAAAATTTAGCCCCTAATATCAAGAATTCCAAACCGTCCCCAAAATTGCAGTTGTCCACGACAAAAAACTCGATTTCAACCTTTGTTAGAAGGCAAAATCGAGTTTGGGAGCAGAAGACTTACTATTCAGTCCTCTTTGAAGTCAGCTGCCCATGGGTAAAAATTAGGCACAGTATCAGCTTACTTTATTTGAGTTTGATTAGTTTTTGAACTTGGCGATAATCATCCAAGTGCGCTTGATTATCTGATTCTTGTAAGATATACGTCGGAATAAATTTAGCCAAGTCAAACTTCACCTGATTACTAAATTCACCAACTTTAAGCACTACTTTTTTCTTTTTCTTTTGGACATGTACCGGTGCATAAGCGAAATTGTTAACATCACGTTTTACCGCCAAAAATGGGTGTTTGTCTTTGTCAT
Organism: Periweissella cryptocerci; assembly: GCF_004358325.1. NCBI lineage: Bacteria > Bacillati > Bacillota > Bacilli > Lactobacillales > Lactobacillaceae > Periweissella > Periweissella cryptocerci. Next base: position 733,775 of record NZ_CP037940.1, read on the forward strand.
CCAAAGCAATCAACCACGTATCGTCTTTTTTGGTTACAACTAGTTTTTGTTTGCTATTAATTTCTGATTCTAACTTGGCAACGATGTGTTTGTTAGCCTTAGTGTTATCACGATAGCCAATCAGCGCCGCACTCAATGCTTGCGTGTCGGTCATCGTTTTAATTGTCTGTTTTACTTGCTTATTAATTTGTCGGGTTATTGCTTTTTTGTAGTAGCTTAATGAAGCAACCGCCTGTCCGTCACTTTCAGACATACCTTCCCGCTTAGCGTTATTCGCACCTTGTAAGTACATTTGCTTATCTAAGACATTAGCACGAATATCAAAATCTGGTAGTTTTGTTTGCTTGGCTCCAGGCGCATCTAAACGGGCACCAGTATGCTCGTTGATTTTGATTGCGTAACCTTGGTAAGGCTTCGCTTGTTGTAAGTCTTTCCCACCATAATTGTAGGCTGCCGCATAACCGGCTTTATGATAACGCAACTCTAATTCATCGTTGTGAATCTGCCACTTACCAACCACTACTTCGCTCGTGTCAAAGCCATTATCGGCATACTGCCGGAATGTTCCATTTGGCTTGATTGATAGTGAAACCGTCCATGTGTTCATGACGGTTTTGCCATCAACGCGGTAAGCCTGTTTAGCGTTGCCAACCCACGTTTTACCGATAAAAAATGGATGTGCTCGGTCATGCTTGGCTTGCGCGATGGACGCTGGTGTTTGGGGATTACGAATTTCATATGATGGTTCATTATGCTGATTCACATAAACAAAGCCCACCGTCCCCAGTGCGGCAATGCCAATAATTAAACTGATAATTTTCGTGACTGGTTTCATATTATTCACTCCTAAATATTCAACTAATAGTATAGCACGAATTGCGGGTGAAACTGGTTTGCGAAATGATTCTCTTATTTCACAAAAGTCAAAAAAGTGTACAATTAAAAGTTAGCTTATATTAAATAACTAACTACACATTTGAACGTATAGGAGAATATCATGTTAAAACAATCTGTTTATTTAGCGTCACCTTTTTTCTCAGACGAACAAATCGCTCGCGTCAAAAAAGTCAAAGCATTATTAGAAGCCAACCCAACAATTGATAGTGACAACATCTACCAACCAATGCAACACCAAAACGAGCAATTTGAATTTGGCTCAACGGAATGGAAGCGCGCAACTTTCCAAGCCGACTTGCGCCAAGTTGATAATTCTGATGTGGTTGTTTTGATCATGGATTACAAAGTCGAAGAAGGTAGCTACGAACCAGACTCAGGTACAATTATGGAACTTGGCTATGCCTTCGCCCATAATACTCCTATCATCATCGCCCAATTTGATGAAAATGATGCCCCACTTAACTTGATGGTTGCCGAAGCATATACCGCCTACTTCTGGAAAGAAGACGTTGCCGAGCTTGCAACCTATGATTTTAACACGTTGGAATATGTTCCGACAAAGCGTACTGTATTTTAGAAATTAGCAAAAATTCCGCTCACACCTTTTTACAGAGGTTGGCGGAATTTTTTTGTTTAAATAAAAAAAGTTTTTGCACTGAAAACGCTTGTGGCGACTACCATTTTGTTAGATTTACGACAGGAACTTACTTTTTGTCAATTTAAATCCAACACTACATGTTGTAATCTAATCACATCGCAACCACTACATATTGTGATTGCGGTGTAAATTAGGAGGGATACATCATGAAAATTCGTTTATCAGACACTTTTATTGAAAACTGCATCGCCACTTTAACGCCGCATTGGGGCTCGTTAGGCTGGGTTACGTACAAGCGGACTTATGCGCGGTGGCTGCCAGAACTGCAGCGGACTGAAGAATGGCACGAAACCGTCCGGCGCGTGGTTGAGGGCAATATCAATCTCGACCCACGATTAACAGCTACCACACCCGACGTAACGCTCCAATCAGAACTCCAAGCCGAAGCTGAACAAGTGTTTAAGGTTATTTATAGTTTAGCAGCCACGCCATCGGGACGGAATTTGTGGATTTCTGGGACGGATTATCAACAGCGGAACGGAGATGCCTTAAATAATTGCTGGTTCATCGGGATCCGGCCACAACCTTATGGAGCTAGCCATATCGTTCCTCCATACGTAGAACCAGCAGAAAAAATGGTTTCAATGCCCTTCGCCTTTTTATTCGATCAATTGATGAAAGGCGGCGGGGTTGGTTTTTCAGTCGTACCAGAGAATCTCAAGCAACTGCCAATCGTCAATAATGCTGTGACTAGCGACGTCATCATTGCGCCAACTGCCACGTCATTTACTGATTCACTTAACGTGGGTGCCAAATCGCGCGAAACGTTCCCCACAATTGATCCCGCAACCACCGAATTAATTCAAATTCCTGATACCCGCGAAGGTTGGGTTGAAGCGGTCGCGTACCTCATCGACGCTCATTTTTTACCAGCGACGCGTATTAAGCATCACCTAGTTTTTGATATCTCAGCTATTCGGCCAAAAGATTCCCGGATTAATGGGTTTGGTGGGACAGCTTCCGGACCAATGCCCCTCGTTGAATTATTGATTGCCATCAATGATTTGCTAAACCAGCACATTGGTGAACGACTTTCTGCGGTGGACTGCACTGATATCGCTAATTTGATTGGTAAAACTGTTGTTGCTGGGAATGTCCGCCGTTCCGCAGAAATCGCCTTAGGTGCACCAAACGATACGGCCTTTGTGACGATGAAGCAAGATAAAGCCCAACTTTATCACCACCGTTGGGCTTCCAACAATAGTGTCATCATTGATCAAGCAACGACTGATTTTGAGCCATTAGCGGCGGCCATTGCTCAAAACGGTGAACCGGGAATTATCAACTTGGACATGATAAAAAACTATGGTCGGTTAAGCGATGGTTACCAAGCGGGGATTGACGCTCTGGCTGAAGGAACTAATCCATGTGGTGAAATTTCCCTTGCTAATGGTGAACCATGTAACTTATTTGAAATTTTTCCTGCCATCGCAATCGAACAAGGTTTTGCTCTCAATGATATTTGTGAACTCGCCGTCCGCTTTGCTAAACGGATCACGTTCAGTCCCTACGATTGGGAAGTGTCCCGTAACATCATCGCGCAAAATCGCCGTATCGGGATTTCACTTTCGGGTATTCAAGACTGGGCCTTGAGTAATTTTAGTGAACCAATCGTTACTGGTTTCACGCAGGTAGAAAATGGGACGCAGGAACCCATATATAACCAAGCAATGGCACAGGCGTTAACCGCAGCTTACCAAGCAGTTGTTGCGGCTGATATTGCGTACTCACAAGAATTGAATTGTGCGCCTTCTGTCAAACGAACTACCGTCAAGCCATCGGGCACGGTTTCTAAACTAGTTGGTGCTTCAGAAGGCATGCATTTTCCTTACAGCGCCTACTTAATCCAGCGGATTCGTTTTCAAGATTCTGATCCATTATTGCCAGCGCTAGCAGCTAGTGGCTACCGGATGGAACCGGATGTCTACTCGGCTAATACGATGTGTGTGGAATTTCCAATTAAAGCACCGATGGCTGATCATGCCCAATTCTTAGCGGCTAACGATGTGCCCCTCGCCGTTCAAATGGCCAATCAAGCTTTCTTGCAAACGTACTGGTCAGATAACTCCGTGAGTTGCACATTGACCTTTAATCATGCTGAGCAAGCTGAAATTGCCCCTTTGTTGCATCAATATCAAGACCGCATCAAATCAACTTCGATGCTCCCTTATAGCGACAACGGGTATGAACAAGCGCCAAAAGAACCTATCAGCGCGACGGTCTACCATAATCGGCTAAATGAAATCACCGGTAATGTTCAGCAGCTAGCTAATTACACCGAACTCGGTGCCCTTGAATTAGTCGACGCTAGTGATTGTGAATCTGGTGCCTGCCCAATTCGGTAAATGTCAAATACGACACATCTTAAAGGAGTAGCAAATATGCACAAAAAATGGTTATTCAGTATTCTGGCGGTTTTACTTTTGCTTGGCATTGGTGGTTATTTTTACCATCAATCAGCCACGCCATCGCTAGCAAATCACACAGCTAAGCAACATGTCACCATCAGTTATCAAACTAAACAAGTCAACCGCAGTAAAAATATCACTTTTACGGGCTCTAAAACGTTACTAACTTTACTAAAAAGGGAACCATTTAACGCCCAATTCACCAAAGACGGTTTTATTACTGCTGTTGCTGGCATTAAACAAAATCCGAAACGGGGCCAATTTTGGGTTTACACCGTTAACAACAAACAAACTTCCGTGAGCGCCCAAAAGCTGGAACTCCACTCACGTGATAAAGTAAAATTAGAGCTCATCAGTTACAAGGCCAAATAATGAACATGCCAATCAAAAAAATGGCGCTGATTGCTATGTTAGTAGCGGTAGCAACAGTTGGCCGGTTAGTCATTCACCCCGCCCCTAACGTGCAGCCATTTACGTGCTTGATTCTTTTTTGTACTTGGTATCTCGGCTTGGAATACGGCATTTGGGTTGGCATCTTAGGAATTCTGACCTCCAATCTCTTGCTTGGGCTGTCACCAACAACCTTCTTTCAGATTATTAGTTATCTTGTAATTATCTACCTCGCTTGGTTAGTTACCTTTTTACCAAATTGGCACCTGACCTTACCTTGGTTGATACCAGCGGTTGTGGTTGCGGGCTTCTTATACGGCTTTGTCATCACGGCCCTTCAAGCCCCAATTCTATTCGTCCACTTAACATGGCAAGCTTGGCTGACTTACTATCTTGCGGGGTTACCATTTGATTTAAACCACGCGATTGGTAATGGTATTTTTTGTGGCATTTTGTATCAGCCATTTACCTTGTTATTGTCACGGCTGAAACGCCAGCAACTAATCTGATAAATTTGTTTAATGAACGAAGTAATAGCCCCGATTCCACTTATTTTAAGGTGGGAGCGGGGTTATTGGTTTTGCTATATAACATGTTTTTTAACTGCGTTAATCAGCTTAGATTCAACCGTTAATGTTGTATCACAATTTACGGTAAGACCAGCAAAAATCCAAGAGTATGAAACCACAAATACCAATCCGAGAACGAAACAGATAATTTACGAAATTTTGCATTTTGCTCCCGAAATAAATAACCCTACTTCTTACGAAACCCTAACGATTAAAGGTAGCCTTTGCTATCCAAACTACATCGTAATAGCATGAATTTGTGAACAAGTATATATTTCAATCGCATTTGGGGGATAATTTATGGAATCAATATTTGAAAGAAACAAAAAGTATATTTGGGCTGTGATTGTAGCCCTAGTCGTTATCGGCGGAACACGGATTGGCATTGATTTATATAATGTTAATCCACCAGACCGGGATATTACCGGTCAGATGAGACGAGTCATGGGGAATGCGGCAGCGGTTGATAAAATTGCTTTTGATAAAGAAACAAAAGATTTTCTCATGAATAATAAACCAACAAAAATTGAGCCAACCGATGCTCAAGGATTGGTTGTTGCACAAAAAGGTTCAATTATTTACGTCTACGGGCTGGTAATTAATGGGCATGCTTTTACGGCATTCATTAAATCTGATTCGCGCGGGTCACTCAGAAAGAAGATTTTTCCTAAAAGATCAGTAGTCCAAATGAGCACCGATAAAAATGCTTCAAAAATTGATGAGTGGCTCAACAAGAAATAATCTTAGCTAGTAAATATTTTGTGCGGTTAGTTACAAAAAAGAACACCTACTAAATCATTGTAGATGTTCATACGGACAAACAATTTGTCGGCGCTTAGCCTTGGTTGGGTAAGCACCTTTTGTGTTCTTGAGCAATAAAAAAACTTGTTCAGCCATTATCTTCTTGTAATAAAATTCAACAATATATTGGTTCATATTGTAAGTTCGCCGCCCCGTCCAGTACTCCTTCAAGAAGTACTTGTGTTGCTCGTCTTTATATTCACGCACCACGTTAATTACCTCAATCAAAAGCTTGATGACTGCGGGATTAGAATCATTGAAAATAGTGCGTTCTTTGCGGCCAATGCGTAGCTTAACGGCGACAATATCTTGTAACATACAAAATGACACCTCCTAAGTTATGTATGAATACAGTTTACTAGGAGATACCAATGTTTATAATCCGTATGGTGTTTCTGCGCTTACACCGTACAAATCCTGTTCATACTTCAATAAATTTCGATGTTGGTTTTTGTGAATATCAAATTTTTCGCAATTTTGCATTCTAACCATGCGTTACACCTTTTCCAAAGGATAAATTTCAAAATATCGAATTCACTACCGCGAATATGGAATGGACCACCACACCTAAATACATCACTAGCGACATAATCGTTACTTCAATCCACAACTTCACCAGACTCTGCCATTTCGCATGCGACTTAATCATGAAATACCCAATAATCATAACAAAAAGATTAACCCCGGTTTTTCCTCCCATTCCAATGACAAGTGTTGTAATCCGATTCAGTCCTAACAAATTATGAAAGTGCCAACCTGAGTAGATTGTATAGTGATATAACACTACTTAATTAATATCATGTTTCACTTTTTCCGACGTTTAATTCCAACTATTGCAATTAAAAGCACTACTAATAGTGAAAGCAGGCTCGTTATTATCCCCAGTTTCAATCCTGGTGTTTGATATTTGAGCTTAATTTTATTTGCTCCAGAAGCAACTTTTAAGCCAATAAAATCATTATTAACTCGTTCAATTTTTATTACATGATCATTCACAGTTGCCCGCCAACCATTTGAATATGGAATGTTTGTCACTAGGTACCCTGCCTTTGATTTATTCACCATTCCTGTCATGCCCGAATAATCTGCGCGCGTAACTGTCATTGCATTTTGTTGATTTGTCTTAATACCTTGTAGAACATTCTGATTTAAATCGCAGCGTGCAATTCGTAATTTAAACGTATACGTCCCATCACGGTTGAAGAGGAACCGAATATAGTCTAAAGGTTTATTAGTGATACCTAGGTTAAACGTAGCTTTATCACGTTTTTCATACATGGCTCCTTTGGAGGGTTCTGCTTGCTCTAAGTGTGCAACTCGCTTAGAGTTATTTGCCTCAATTTGCATTCCAAAAGTTTTATGAAAGTCTAATAGCACGTGACGGGTAGCAATGTATTTACCTTGCCAATGTTTGACAGATAAACGTCTAGCATCTAACTTAGCTTGCGCAACATTTGATAGCGCTTTGAAATGTAATTCATCAACGTAAACGTGTGTTTCACCCAAACCAGCAGTAAGCGTTGCCGGTAATTGAACTTTCATCCCCTTACGATACTTAATCATGACTTGTGCGGTATCGATATTAATTGGTTTTACCATGACTTTTGTACCATTTAGGCGTTGCGTTTTGTAGTCTACTGGCTTGGCAATACTTATATTCGCCATTTTAGTCATTTGCGTAGCGTTCTTAGCTACCCTCTTATCATTTACACCAACGTTAGTCAGTAATAATGTATCCGAGTACTTACTAAGGGCATCCGGTGCGTCATATGCTTTATTAGCAGCCATCCAGTACGCAACTGGCTGCGCCATCGTATTCTTCAATAAGATAGACTTACCTGCAATATTCTTATCAACCTGAACATACTGCTTTATCTTACTCAATGAAGTTTTACGATTGGCAAGAATATAATCTGCCCCTAAATAACTTGCGACTACAAACCGATTATCGGCGCTCCCAATTGGTGCAACTTCCCGATAATTCGGTAATCGTAGTTGATTTTTCCCAAAATCAACCATCGAGGCGGGTAACGTTGAATAATAATCATTCACCAGATACATATCACCAGGAAAAATGTTCAACATGCTGTTACGCGAGCGTGGCAAGAGATAACCGACCGCTTGTGTAACTTTGATTAACTGATTAGTTCCAGTTTTATGCTGAGCTGGTGTGGCTAAATTCGCAAAGAACTTATTATATCCCGTCGGATTACTAGTTCGTTGTTTAACGGTCTGTGTGCGTAATAGACTCACGGAACTATATGTCAGTGGATCGTATAGTTGCGACCCAACCGTTAGCACCAGCATTCCAACAAAGAACCCGGCAAACAAAGTTTCATGCTTAACCCATTTGCCTTTACCTGGGTTAAAAATCAGCAATGTGAAAATCACTAATCCAATTAGTTGGGTATATACCGAATAATTGTTAATCGGGAAGAATATATTACTTACTGCCAATACAATCAAATAACCAGCCAGTATTTTGACAAAGGTACCCTTCTCACTCGCCGTAACAGACTTTCGATTAGTTAATAGATGCATGGCGCCAAATGACGTTAGCATATTCACAAAGAACATCCAGCGGTTTGTTGCCAAGTTACCCAATGACATCAGCACACTGGTTATTGGAAAGAGCAGTAACCCATACACGATGAACATCATCCGGGCTTGAACTTTCAGTTGTTTGCGTTGGACAATTAACCAGATTGTTCCGATTAATGATAACCCACTGACACTACCTTGAATCCAGTAGATACTTGGTGAAATTGTATTTTTTAAACCTAGTGGCATTGATAATAGTTGCACATAATAACGTAATGGATAAAATACTGTCAGATTCTCAAAACCAGTTCCCACACGTGATGATTGACTCATCATTGTCATCGTTGGCCATAATAGTACCGCGGATAATCCAACCCCTAGTACGATGTAACCAATCAATTGTGCCCAGTCGAAAAGCCATTTAGTATTGCAGTAATTTATTAGATACGTTGTTAAGGCATAAATACCAACAATAATTGCTAGAATAATTGCCCAATAAAAATTACTTGTGAACGCTAGTGCAATGACAACGCTCAACCATAGTCCTTTCTTAGTCGTAAAATAACGTTCAACTAAGACCAGCAACAACGGTAAAATAATCATTGCATTCATAAATAACGGTTGGACTAAAGTAGAGTAAATACCAAACGCTGAAAAGACATACAACGTACTCCCAAGCGCCGCAATCTTTGGTGAGAATTTAAACTTTGCTGCCAGGTAATTGAAAGCAAACGCTGCCGCTACAAAACGTAACAGCACAATAATTTCATAGCCTAATAATGTATGTGCCCGATTAAAAAACAACATGAGATAGCCAAACGGATCACCCACAATATAATATGAAAACGTATTGAACCAATCACTCCCATTAGCAATCCGCCAATCCCATGTACCGAACGCTTTTGGATGCTGTAAGAACTCTACTAGATACTGATGGAATTGAGCATAGACGTTAATATGCTGATTGAATGAATCACCTTGCGCAACCAGTGACGTGCCACTTAGAAGCAGCAATCCAAACGTCAATCCCATTGTTACAACTAGCATAATGGTTAACCATACCCCATGCTGTTTCGTATATTTATTTAATTCCCCATACTTCAACAAATCCATATCTCCTTCATTACTAACTACCTCTTTAGATTACTAATAAAATGTACATTATTTCCTTATAAGAATAAAGCGACGCAAATCAATAGTGATTATAGCACTAATACACTGATATTCACCTTGCCGAAACTAAAAAATGATTCAAAATCTACAATCGATTTTGAACCATCCCTTTAACTTATTATAAATATCTGGTGCTGAAAAACAGAGTGCATAAGACCAAATATGAAATCACTTATCCTCTAGGATGACCACTTGCACCCCCTCAACTACCACAATGAATATTTATACACACACCACCGAAAAACAGGTCAGCGAGACGTCAAATCTGTTCGCAAATCACGTCAAAATCGATTATTAGTCTCGCCGGGGTAGGAAGAAGGGTAGGAAGATAGACACCAAAGCCCTCAACACCGCGGTGTAGAGGGCTTTATTTGCTATTCCGTGTGCTGGATTCGAACCAGCGAATTATGGATTCAGAGTCCACTGCCTTACCACCTTGGCGAACACGGAAGAATACTACACTAAATATTCTAGTACTCTCATGCGAGTCTTGCAAGTTTCAGTTTACATTTTTTCCCGGAAGATGATTAACTTGCTGAAAACATAGTTAATTAAAATCACAAAAATATTATCAATGACTTTCCAGACGATTTCGTTACCGTGTAGCATTGAAATCCCAACAAACAAAATTCCCACTTCCATCACGTACGTCAAAATCCGGAAAAAGAAGAACGAACCTAGTTCTTTAGTAATCGCCGCAAACCCATGTACGCGTGAGCCAAATACCCACACACGGTTGGTTAGGTATGCCACTAAGACCGCCGCAATCCAGGCAATGAAGTTAGCTAACTGATAATTCCAGCCAATCCCCTTCGTAATCGCCGCAAAGACCCCAATATTAATGATCGTTGTCACACCACCAAAAAATAAATATAAAATTTGTGCCCGATATTTATCGAACAGCTCTAACAATTTTTGCATTATGCTTTTACTTGCTCCTAAGTAATTTCAGTATTTGCGCGGTGTCCCTGATTTTCAGGGGACCTATCGCTCTTTTTTGCTCCGCTTATTCTAGCATATTTTGGCGTTATTAAATGAAAAAATCGAGATTCTTATCCCGATTTTAGAAAGTTATCTTAACTTGATATGGCACAAACTTCGTCGTCAAATCGTAATTTAAGTACGTACCGCCAGAAATATCAATCGCGTGGGGTTGTTGCTCTGGTAAATCAAGAGCGCGAATCCAGCCAATATTCCAAAATTTACCATTGGCATCTGGCATCCCGATTGACGTTGTCCCATTATCATTTTCAACTAGTTTGATGCTCATATTATTGTATGGCACATTTTCAAAACGCCGTAATGCCGTCGTGCCAATCATCGCTTGTAAATCCGTCGCCTTGTTAATCCCGCGGTAAGCCAGAATGTTGGCTTTGCGCGCAGCGGTGTATTCATAGTTAGCAATGATTGCCTGTGCTTCCCGATTCAGTTCCACCGTGTGCACTTCAACGTTCGTGACCTCGGCATGTTGTGAACCATATGTTGCTTTACGCTTGTTTACCGGCCGATTCTGCTGACGTTGCCCACTTACTGAGCGTTGTTGTGATGGCGCCGTTACTTGCTTGCTCCGACTATGTTGTTGCACTTGGTTACGCACATTACGTGATGTTTGTTGGGCCTGGGACGTATTCCGTTGCACAGCTTGTTGCTGCTCTGGTGTTGTTGGCACCCCATTTTCCGCCAACAATTCCCCTAGAATTTTTTCTAAACCTTTACCATTGACGACATCTTCGATAATTTTAGTTAACATGGTTTTCCCCCTATTATTCTGTTAAAACTCGCTGTCACTAACAATGTACCATTAAGGCACCTGACCTGTATTATTTTACGTGAAATGGATTTCGCCAAACATGCAGGATACCAACGTTTTGGATACCCTAACTATATGAAATACTTTTATGTTCCTTAACTATTGAAAGCCCTGAATGCCCTAATGAAAAGCATTAATCACTTTTTATTATACCGTACCGAACCCATTATTGAGTACGTTAAAAATTATCATATTTTTCAACGCTAGAAAATGAACAACCCTATTCCCAACAGCTCGGAAGAATAAGTAACTGATTTTTGAGACAAATGTGTTCAAAACCTAATTGAACACATGCATAACAACTTAACTAGTTTTGATTATCGCTATTTTCCCATACAATGTCGTACTCGTGGCATTAATTATGCGCCATTACCCACAAAGACTTCATACTACGATGTAGAGTGTGCATATTACCAAACAAAAAAGTGAACTTCAACTAATCAATCCGGTCTTGAATTACGTATTTACGTTTACTTAATTCCGGGTGTGTTTTAACTTTTAAAATAACTCACTCAGCAGTTTGTCTGGTATTTACCCACTTTGAGATTTGCCTGTGGCGTCCCGTTATCCACTTGATTATTTTTGCACCATGCTTTGCTGCCAATGCAATAACTTTAAACATAAACTGGAATTTTCTTTCGTTAATCCCAATACATAATTACAAGAGATACTGTTGAAACACATAAATTATTTCTATAGTATAAGGAGATTTCATAACATGAAAATTACTATTGCACTCTGGGGATCAATTATTATTATGTATGTCTTACAGCGATACGTCTTTGCTCGCCTTTCAAGCTCACTGTCCGCCTACGTTATTCCTGGGTTAGTAGTAATTCTGTGGTTTGTTGCACTATTTAGGTATCATGCCTTTGGATTCATTTCAGCATATTTAGCACTAGGTGGGGTTCTCGTGTTGTTGGCACTTGCTTCTGAAGCGCATGAAGATAGTGAGAATGCAAAAAATCATAATTAAATATAGTAACTATGTGTTCCTTAAGCTAAATATTAAGCAACGTCCAACAAAACCGTGCCGCCTGTTTCTATTTGAATTTACAGAAATTCAAAAACTAATTAGCATTAAGAAAGCGTATAGTGAATGATCACAATATTTAAAGACGATTTATTTAAAAGCGTCAAATCGGTTCGTACTATTATCGTGTTAATTCTGTTCATCGGAACTGTGTTTTTAACCAATAAATATGGATCTAATTTGCCAGTAATTAGCGGTAATGGTAGTATTTCCATTCTGTCAATTATCTTCTCTGTTTTCTCAATCTTCGGAATTTTATTTTCGTTTATCATTTTTGGGGGAACGATTGTTAAAGAAGTCGAAGATCAAAGTATTCGATATTTACTGCCTTACATTAGCCGAACCAAAATATTGATTGCCAAATTCCTCAGCATGTTTGTATTTTGGCTTTTAGTAATTGCGGTATCGATATTAATGACGCTGCTTATGCAAAGCTCAACTGTGTTCCCTTATCAATATGTACTAAACCTTACCGTGTACTTTTTATACGTTAGTTCACTTGTTACCCTAACTAGCGTGATTTTAAGTAAAGAAAAGTTAGTCTCATTCACCGGTATCGTTCTTGGTATTGTGGCACCTGTAATCGGTAGTTGGGGACTCGTTTCGCACAATCTTTTCTTAAAAGTAATTAGCTGGGTATTACCTTTTCGGTATACAGATGCAACATGGCAAATTTTCATATTAATGGGAATTTCGATTATTGTGTTCCTAGCTGCAACTATTCTGTTTAAGAACAAGGAGGTATAATTTTTATGATTTCAGTCGATAATGTTTCCGTTCACTTTGGATCAAAAGTTGCCCTTAACGACGTATCATTTTCAGTTAAGAATGGCGCAATCACTTCACTGGTTGGAAAAAATGGCGCTGGTAAATCAACCGTAATCAATGTGCTGTCATCATATTTACCACGTTACTCAGGCAAAATTAGTAAACAACGATTGAGCGTTATGCCAGATGCTGATAATTTGTACCGCGATATGACAGGCTATCATTTCCTAAAAATGATGAATTCAATTAAGAAAAATAAGTCAATGGCACAAACTGATGCACTACTTCGTGAGCTAGGAATCTGGGATTCACGCGAAACAAAAATCAAAGACTATTCGTTCGGTATGAAAAAGAAAGTGGCCTTTATTCAAGCATATATTGGTAAATTTGACACTTATATTTTCGATGAACCGACTTCTGGTGTGGATTACGCTGCCGCAAAAGTTATGATGGCCCGTGTCCGCACGTTAGCCGAAAAGGATAAAGCCGTATTAATCACTTCACACGATATGCAAGAAATCGAGAAAGTAAGCGATTCGATTATTCTAATCGCCAACGGACATATTAACTCCCAAGGCACGTTAGCCGAAATTTCAGAATTTCTAGCCGATAAAAAACTTCTAACTTTTGTATCGTTGCCCGAGGATCAGGTGAAATTGGTGGCTTTGTTCAACAAATTGGGATATATCACAGTGATTGATGACCAAACCTCAAAAACTAGCGTCAAAAATGCACCCGCGGATGCCACGGAATTACTACAAAAAATCATTGAAAATAATATTACTCTCAAAGGGTTTTATGAAGAACTTCCTAGTCTGATTGATGTCATGGACGCAATTTAAGCGAATCTATTTATTAAGACGTTGGAATTTCATTCCACGTCTTTTTATTTTCCACATTATTAGTATAAAGACTGCAACGTTGGCAATATATTCCACCGGTATGTGAAATATCTGGCTAAATTTTTTCTAGCGTGTAATTTGGATATGTGTCCCATATTGATTCCCACTGCGAGGCTAGAACCAGTCTGGACACCGTGATGGAAGACAAGCATTTGAAGCCAAAGTGCGGTCTTCAATTGTTTGCGAAGCTTGGCTCGCTAACGCGGTAACCATCTTCACAAATCCATAATCAGTAACGAAACCCGTTACTGATTATGCCATCACGGTGCAAGCTACAGTCCAGCCTCTTCGTTAGTTTGCGTAGGCATTCTGACTAGTAATATGCCTTACAATAAAAAAGTCGCCATTTCTGACGACAATCGAATTTGTACAAATCTTCGGTTCTATTAATACTGGATACTCACTACTATTATGGCCCCACCCAGACTCGAACTGGGAGCAAAGACTTAGGAGGTCCCCGTTTTATCCTGTTAAACTATAAGGCCAGTTAGCTAGCCCAATTGGACTAACTATTTTATTTTATCATAACTCATTTACAATTAATTGCATTTCGACTGGATTTATTCCTAATTGAATGTGATCCCCCACTAAAAAGCGGACAAATGCTAATAATTGAACTTTGCCGTCACCCGCTGCAAATGCCGAATTATCGACTAAACGCGCCGCCACAAACCGGACAGTTGTATCTGACCAGTCGTTTGGTTCGCGCCAAAAAATTGCATATTGGTCCGTAATGAAATGGGCCAAAACATCTTGGATAGCAGCTTGGTGGTCGCCAAAATCATTTAACGCCACAAATGTCATTGAAACTTGATTGGCAAAATATGCCACTTGGGTTTCAACTTGTTGACTGTATTCGCGACCAAACATTGGGGCATCAGTCGTTACCCGCAATTGGGTAGCCGTCGCCTGAGTCATTAACTCAGTCATGCTTGGCTGCCTTTTCTGCTTGCGCGGCTTTGTCAGCCCACTTCTTCCGCATACCCTTGTTCTTAGAGGCACCCTTTTTTGAAGCGGCTTTCTTCTTAGCAGCAATCTGTTCCTTTTTTGACAACACTTTTTCAGGAACAACCGTAACTTTAGCGCCGGTCTTAGCAGCTTTGGCCGTACCAGCTTTCACACTACCCTTTGCAGGTGTAGCAGCCTTAACATCTGTCTTAGTTGCTTGTTTTACGGCAACAGCAACTGGGGTCGTGCCTTCAGGACGTACATCAACTAATTGGTTATTCGCAAAGTACATTGGCTTTAATTCAATCGTTGCTGGAACTGCCTTCTTTAAGTTCCGCAAATCATGAGCATTACCGAAGTTCACAACCAACCCCTTGCGTCCCATCCGACCAGTCCGCCCAACCCGGTGAGTATACACAACCCCATCTTGTGGCAAGTCGTAATTAATTACGGCTGGCAAATCAGCAATATCTAACCCACGGGCGGCCACGTCAGTCGTCAATAGGAATTGAATTTCACCCTTACGGAACTTGCGCAAGGCATCAGCGCGGTCAGTCCCACGTTGCTTACCACCAAGTGGCGCAACTTTGACGTGTTCGTGGCGTAATGAACTAGCTGCGCGTTCCATATCTTGGAGCTTGTTGAAGAACACAAGTGCCTTAAACTTTTTAATGTGGCTAAAACGACGCAACATTTGGACACGTTGTGGACCGGCAATTGTCATCATTCCATGACGAACTTCACCTTGAGAGTGGTCAATCGCACGGACATCAATAGTTTCAACTGGCAAGCCAAAGGTTGATTCTAAGTCTTCGAGCACTGGTGTTGTCGTGGCTGAAAAGAAGCCAAATTGTGCTTCGTTATCAGCTTGGCTAACAATTTCTTTGATTTCAACTAAAGTTTCATCAACCAAAAGTTCATCAGCTTCGTCAATTACGACCGCTAACAAACGGTGCAATTTAAGTTTCCGGTCATTGACCATGTTCAAGATACGGCCGGGTGTCCCAACAATGATTTCTGGATTTTCACGAAGCTTTTCCATTTGACGTTTAACATTGGCGCCACCAGTAATTGAAGCAACCTTAACACCTACTAAACTTGCCCATTCGCGCATCACGTTCGTCGTTTGCATCGCGAGTTCTTGTGATGGTGCGATTACTAAGACTTGCGTGCCATCGTCAGGCACAATCTTGCTCAATAATGGCAACGTGAATGCCACTGTTTTACCTGAACCAGTTGGTGCCAAACCTAAAACTGATTCACCTTGGGTCATTGGTTCCCAAACTGCCTTTTGAATCGCGGTTTGTTCCGTATAACCTAATTTTTCAAAATGCTCTTGTAACACTGCTAACATATTTTGCTCTTTTCTTTTAAAAATAATGTCCATTCAGCAATGCTAAATGGACGAGAATTTGTTTACTTATCAGCGGGGAATACGATACCGGCTGACTTCCGTAAATCATATAAGACTAAGTTCACGCGTTGGCTCAAAACCAACAAGTCATTGTATTCGGTTTGGTGATTATCAAAATCATTAATGATATCAGCAAATACATTAGCTTCAGTTGTCATTGGATTTGCAGGAGCCGGTGTACCGATGTTTTCGGCGTGTTTTCCATCGGTGTGATACGTCACCGTGTTCAATTCGGCAACGTTATCCATCACAATCGTGTCTTGCAAGCCGTAAATTTCTGATGATAAATATGAGTTTGAGTTTTTACCAAAAATCAAAGTAACATCAAAATCAGCATAACGTAAGATTGCGGTTCCGCGGGCGTCACCGCCGTTGTTCAATGGTGTTGCAAAATACGTTGATGACTTAGGCAAACCAAACCAAGCAATCGCGGCGTACAAAGGATACACACCCAGATCAGCCAAGGCCCCACCCGCAAAAGCTGGGTTCAGCACATTTGGATTTTCACCACGTAAATAGGCATCATAGCGTGATGAGTATTTGTTATAAACTAACGTGGCTCCTTGGATAAGTTCCATTTTTGCCATTTGTGCGGTAATTGCCTTGAAATTGGCTTGGTGAATATGGCGTGCCGCTTCAAAGTAGCGCACATTTGGATGTTGGCGCAACGTTGAGTAAACTTTTTCAAATTCTTTAGGGTTTGCAACGGCAGGCTTTTCCACGATTACATGCTTTTCATTTTCAATCGCCAGCATGATTTGTTCGAAGTGTAAACCATTTGGTGAGGCAATGTAGACAACATCAAAGTCGGCCGCCATAAAGGTCGCCAAATCAGTGTAGGTCGTTGCCTGATTATTGTTTTGCGCATTGAATTCGTCAGCGCGCTCTTGGTGTCGTGAATAAATTGCAGCTAGCTCGTACTTACCTGTTTCATGAACGGCATCAATAAATTGTTGCGTAATCCAACTTGTTCCGATAATTCCAACCGTGAGTGTCATGTCATTGCCCCTTTTATTCTGAATTAATAGATAACACAATTATAACATATCCACTAGTCGCAATTAACAACGTGAAATCTTTTTCTGGTAGTTTGAAAGTTAGCATATGCTATCTGCATTAATCCTATGAATAACAGATTCTAGCATAGGATTGTTGTTTCTGTATGTTTGTTTAAGAATACTCACGTACCACGGAATATCTCTTGTACTAGTTTAAGCACATCACATAATCAGCCCTAACTGATTTGATTGAACCTGCCCCAGCGACTTTTTTTGCTAGTTTGAACATTATTCCTAACTAACGGAGTGGCTGGAAATTGCTTGGCGGGCGTAGCCTTTACACCGCGACTGGGGGACTATGTGTGCAGCACATATTTCCGCTGAGGATAAGATGAGGAATCTTAGGAATTTATTCCTTAGAGTCCCAGCTTG
This sequence comes from Periweissella cryptocerci, assembly GCF_004358325.1. Classification (NCBI taxonomy): domain Bacteria; kingdom Bacillati; phylum Bacillota; class Bacilli; order Lactobacillales; family Lactobacillaceae; genus Periweissella; species Periweissella cryptocerci. The sequence continues at coordinate 751,517 of NZ_CP037940.1, forward strand.
TCCGAACCTCCCAAGACAGACATTCAGCCTGCAAGGCTAATCTAATCACGTTAGGATTAGATTCAGTATTTTGTGCAACAAAATGCTGGGATGTTTTGCGTTGCCGGTTCGCAGGCATAAGCACAGACTGGCTTGAACATGTGCTTCCAGCGCGGTGCGCCAAGTAATTTACTGACACGTAGTGGTCACAATCCCACGCCAGACGGAATACAGCCGAAAAAAGCGCCGAGAATCCACACATGTCGTGCGATTCTCGGCGCTTTATCATTTTTACTATGAATGTTTATTTAAAACCATCTGCGAAAACAGAACGGTTCTGGATGAAGTAGTCAATCCCACTATAAATAGTGAAGAATAAAGCTACCCATAACATAATTTGGGCAAATGGAACGTTGATTGGCGCAAAGAAGGCATTATTTAAGTAGAAGAAGATGATTGCCACCATTTGTGACGTTGTCTTAATCTTACCAGGCATTGCTGCGGCCATAACTTTACCGTCATTTTCAACAATCAACAAGCGCAAACCAGTCACCGCTAATTCGCGAATGACAATAATTGAGATAACCCACGCTGATGCCTTGCCAAACTGTACCAAGAAAATCAAGGCTGTCATCACCAGTAACTTGTCCGCTAGTGGATCCGCAAATTTCCCGAAATTGGTGACCAAATGTTTAGCCCGCGCAATCTTACCATCAAGCAAATCTGTCAATGACGCAATAATAAAGACAATTGCGGCCAAGACCATGTTCAATGAAGTTCCCGCTGCTCCAAGGGCGTTGACGGTTCCTAAACTTGGAATCTCCAACAAAACGATGAATACAGGAATTAAAATCATCCGGAATACAGTTAATTTATTAGGTAAATTCATAATTAGTTACCACTCTTCGATGCATTAGTGTCGTTAAAAGTAAATTCAAAGTTACGCGTAGTTAAAGTGCTATCAGGCACTTTGACGTTCTTTTTATCAAGTTTCAAAGTCGTACCCAAAGCATAACCTGAACGGATTGTAACTGTCCCAACTGTCGCTGGCAAAGTTACCTTCTTAGATGTGTTAGGTGCTAACATTTCACTTGCCAAGGTCTTGCCATCATCAGTGCTAATTGTCAACCATGTCTTGTACTTTGTACCAACTGTCAGCGTGTGCTTAGTTGCTTTGGCAGCTTTCACCTTGTAACTTGTTGAAGCACCATCAACTGTTGGCTTAGCAATCGTCAACTTTTTAGCAGCGGCTTTTTTAGAAGATGCTTTGACGTCGGCCTTTGATGAAGCGGCATCAGCTTCGGCAGCCTTCTTATCGGCTTCAACCTTTTGCTTGTCAACAACCTTAGAACTTGAAACAGAAACATTAGATGAATCTGCCTTACGTGCGGTGTGTGATGATGAACCAAGTTGGCTCACCGCCCAAATCCCACCTAAGACCAAAACTACTAGAACAGCAATAATCACCTTGGGCACAATTGATTGAACTTTTTCGGCCTTGGTAACTTGGTTATTCATCCCTGTTCGCGTCACGTTATCTAAATCAGTCCGTGATTCGCTCAAGTCTGTTTGGGGCGCAGCAACTTCTTGTGGGGCAGTTGCTAATAATTCATCTGCGTTAATATCCACTGCTGTAGCAAATTGCTTCGTAAAGGCTCTCACGTAGAAATCACCAGGTAGTTGATCAAATTCACCATTTTCAATGGCATTTAAATAACGTTTTTGAATTTTTGTTTGTTGTTGTAGGTCATCAAGCGTTAAACCTTTCGCTTGGCGGGCAGCGCGTAACTTTTCCCCAATTTCAGTATATTGTTGTTCGCTCATTTTATCTTCATATCTCCATAACTTCGGCATTTTATATCTAAGCTAGTATACCATAAGCGAGCAAACGAAAAGAACGTTAGGCCGACAGTTTTAATAAGTCTTTAACAATTAAACTGTTTGTGGGTTCACAACAACCGTTGCAATTTGACCTTGGCCGATAAATTCATCTGCCACTGCCAAAATATCTGCAAAGGTTACGCTTTCCAACAAGGCGACTTCATCGAGTAAATTAGCCCCATCAAACAGCTCCCCATCGTACTGGTTGGCCGTTGCTTCGAGCGAATTTAACATTGATAACGTTGAGCCAATTGCTTCTTTTTTCACTAACTCAAATTCTGACATACTTTCTTGCAAATTGGCTTTAGCATTGTTCAAAATATCATGCACGGCCGTCACAAACGCTTCAGTTTCATTTGTTTCACCACTAATGGTAGCAAAATGGAACCCGCGCTGTAATTCAAAATCATAACTAAAACTATCGTCGATAATTCCATCATTATATAAGTCTAAGTAACGCTTGGCAGTATCACCTAAAAGTAAATCCAAGAGCATACTTGCGACTAAACTATACTTCAAACCAGCCTGTCCTGCTGGCACAGCATCAAATCCACGTACACCAATTGCAACTTTTGGTCGTTGTACGGTTAATGCTAAATCAGTATGTGCAACCACTGGTTCATTTAGCGTCACCGCACCGCGTTCAATTGCAGCAGGTGCAGAAAATTCCTTGGCATTTTGATTTTCTTCAATCCACGTCAAGACATTCTCTGGTTCAATGTTCCCAACTACGAATAAGTTCATATTGCTAGGGTGGTAAAATGTTTCGTAGTTTTGATACAACATGTCGGCGGTAATTTCACTGATTGATTCAATCGTACCCGCAATATCATTGCTCAAAGCTTGGTTTGGGTACATCGCTTGTAATAATGCGGTGTAGACCCGCCAATTGGGCTCGTCGGCGTACATTTGAATTTCTTGGCCAATAATACCTTGTTCTTTAGCAACCGAGCTCGCACTAAAATAAGGGTCTTGCACAAAATCAAGCAAGATATCCAAGTTTTCCTTCAAATAGCGAGTCGTGGAAAACAAATAACTCGTGCGGGTAAAACTCGTATAAGCATTTGCGCTCGCACCATATTCACCAAATAGCTCAAAGGCATCATGGTCGGCTTTTTCAAACATTTTGTGCTCTAAAAAGTGGGCAATCCCAGCTGGCATCGTCACTAATTCTTTTTGTCCACGCGGCACAAATGCCAAATCCAAGGCACCAAAATCAGTGGTTAACACCGCATAAGTTTTATGAAATCCCGGTTTGGGTAACAGGTTGATTTGGAGACCATTAGGTAACGTGGTTTTGTAGAGGGTTTCATCGAGATTCGTATACTTAATCTTTTCCATTGTCATCCCCCGTCAAAAAATAGATTGCTTGTAAGTTAAGGTGTTGGGCAACTGCCATCACTTCGGCTTTCGTCACTGCTTCGATTTTATCCAGCCATGAGTTAACCGATGTTTGGCGGCCAGTGATTGATTGGACCGCTGCCCGTTCAATCATCATCCGTGGTGAATCCAGTGATGACTCATATGAATTAACCAAGTTGGCAATCACATTTTTTAAATCTTCATCGGTGAAATCACCTGTTTGAATTGCTTTGATTTGTTCATCAATAATAGCCAAGACAAGCTCTAGATTCTGTCCTTCAATCCCCGTCTGAACTGTTAATGACTGAGTAGTTGTGCTTAATTGACTTGACGCATAATACGCCAGACTCGCCTTTTCACGGACGTTAACAAACAACTTCGACAATGGTGAGGCGCCAAACAACGCATTAAATACAGTTGCCGCAAAGCGTTCATCTGTTTTTATATCAACTGGAAATTGATATGCCAAGTTCAATTTGGCTTGGCTAACATCAAAATGATCCGTTTCGCGCAGAACTGTTGGCTTACTTGCTTGTTGATAGTTCACGTTAGTCGTCAACTTTGGGCGTGCTTCAAATGGGAGCGCACTCAATTTAGTCACGACTGCATCTGGTTCAACATCCCCCAGCACAAACATATCAACTTGATCTTGGGCTAACATTTCCTGATAATACGCCAACAATGAAGCTGGGGTAATTTCATCTAAATCAGCCGCTTGCCCGTAACTCGGAATTGCTTGGTCATCACCAAAGTACAAATCCGCAAGCTTTTGGGCGGCATAGCTTTGTTTATCATCAATGATACTAGCAAAATCAGCCGCCATATTGGCTTTTTGCCGATCAAAAATAGCTTGGTCAAAGCCAGTATCAGTGACCAGTGGTTCAAAAATCATCGTTTTAACAAAATCCAGTGCCGTGTCCATCAAATCATCCGTACTCGTTAAGAATTTTTCGTTCGGAATACTAATGATGAAGCGGAAACTGTGAACTGTGCCGTATTTGTGTAAATCAGTCCCAAAACTAGCGCCGTACATTTCGGCTAATTTACGGGCGACAATATTTTGATCAGGGTAACGCATTGAACCCAGTTCCACTAAATTTGCTAGTAATGAACGTTGGGTGACTGTTGCTCGTTCGTGAGGTGCAGTGAGGTTAATGACCACCTGCGTAGTTTTAAATTGTTTAGTCGGAATGACATGGAGTGCCACCCCTTCGCGTAATTGATAATCCAAGTATGGATTCCTCTTCTCTTAAGTTAGTTGTTTTTGTGATTTGCATAAAACGCTTTGCAAGAACGCAATACCGTGTAGCCAATCGTGCAGGCTCACAGAATTGGACTGAGCAAGCGGCTGAATTTTTGCTTGAATGATTGCCACTTTGATTGTTTCTTGAAATCTTGTAGCGTCAACGGATGTGATTTTGCTAAGTCGTCATGGAAATTTCCAATCAAACGACCGGCAATGTCACGGTCATACATAAATGCATTGGCTTCAAAATTCAAGCGGAACGAACGAATATCCATGTTAGCTGAGCCGACTGATGCAATCTTATCATCGACAACGACGACCTTGGTGTGTAAAAAGCCACCATCATAGATTGATACTTTGGCGCCATTTTCAAGAATTTCGTGTGCGTAATACTTCGTTGCTTGGTAGACAAATGGGTGATCGGGCATGTGTGGAATCATCAAGTGAACTTTAATTCCGGCCAACGCGGCGTTTTGCAAAACTTCCAACATGCCTTCATCTGGAATAAAGTATGGTGTCTGAATTACGATTGACTTGCGCGCCGCGGTGAACATTTGCATGTAGCCACGTTTAACTTGTTGTAACTCCCCGTCTGGTCCAGAAGAAACAATTTGCATTGAGGTATCACCATCTGAGATGCCGGTACCAATTTCGGGAAAGTATTTATCATTGAACTTCACACTGGCGTTTTTGTGGGTAGCGTTCCAATCCATGAAGAACCGTGATTGCAGGGCTAGCACACCATCGCCTTGAATCCGGAGATGTGTATCGCGCCAGGGACCAAACTTCTTCGATAATCCAAGATATTGATCACCGACGTTGTAGCCCCCAATGTAACCGACTTTCCCATCAATAATCACAAGTTTCCGGTGATCTCGGAAGTTCACCCGAAATGTTAGCGCCTGAAAACGTCCTGTCAAGAATGGTTCAACTTCACCGCCAAGTTCAACTAGGTGTTTAAATAGTTTTGTTTTACGACCATGTGAACCAAATTGATCATAAATCACCCGAACTTCAATCCCCGCCGCCGCCCGTTCTTCAAGTACACGGACTAATTCATTGCCAATCCCATCATCATAAATTGTGAAGTATTCAATGTTAATGTGGTGCTTGGCTTCACGCATATCTGCAAATAATTGGTCGAATTTTTTACGACCATCTGTAAAAATTTCAACTTTGTTCTTGTGTGTTAACACGGCTTTATCAGTCCGTAAAAACATGTTAATCATTTCTTTTGCCCCTGCAGTAATATCAAGGGTTTTAACTAATTCACCATTTTTTAGACGTTTCTTTTGGTTTCTGACCATTTGATCAAGCCCCATACGTGCTTGACCTTGCATATTAAAAATCTTTTTATCAGTTAAGCGGCGGCCAAAGATGGCATAGAACAAAAAGCCGATAACTGGGAAAACGAGTAGCACCAATAACCAGGCCCAAATCGCCGAAATGTCACGTTTTTCCCGAAAAATGGTTGCGACAGCACCGATGGTATTTAAGATCACAACCCCAACTAAAATTTCAATAATAATTTGTGCTGTCAACATACGATTTCCCTTTCTATTTAAACGCTAAAATTTTTCTAGCGTGGAATTTGGATATGTGTCTCAAATTGATTCCCACTACGAGGCTGGAACCAGTCTGGACACCGTGATGGAAGACAAGCATTTGAAGCCACAGTGCGGTCTTCAAATGTTTGCGAAGCTTGGTTCGCTAACGCGGTAACCATCTTCACAAATCCATAATCAGTAACGAAACCTGTTACTGATTATGCCATCACGGTGCGAGCTAAAGTCCAGCCTGTTTCCAGCCTCTTCGTTAGTTTGAGCAGGCTGTCTGACTAGTAATATGCCGTAATCCTTGTCGTTGCAAGTTTAGCGGTAATCAATAATTCCACGCATATCTAGCGGAGTGACTGAAAATCACTTTGTGGCCGGCAGGCTTTACACTTGACACGTGTCGCGAGCCGACCGGCCTTATTTGTCCAGCGTAGCTACAAATGTGAGCAGTCTTTTGGCTTTAGCCATTAGACTGCCAGCTATCCCGAATTGCCCAAGACAGACATTCAGCCTGGAAGGCTAATCTAATCGGGTTTTGATTAGATTCAGTTGTTTGTTGCAAACAAACTGCTGGAATGTTTTGCGTTGCCGTACCTCAGGCATAAGCAAGCGGCTTGGGCATGTGCTTCCATCTCGGTGCACAATGTGATTTTCTGGCACGCAGTGGCATCATACATCTCATCACATTTAATAAATTTCATGTCAAACGAAATAGAGCCATTTAAACGTGCGCAGTAGATGAAACGTTTATTAATATTCTACAAGTTATTGCTTACATAAGCAAAGGGACTGACACATAAGTTGTGCCAGCCCCTCACTTTATTAAATAGCGGTTCTGTTAATTGTAAAATTGTTAGGCTTTATCTGCGTTGTAACGCTTTTCACCAACATGTTCGTCACCAAGTGATACGAAGTCGTATGAAATTTTAGTGTTACGTTCAAATTCAGCAAAACCATATTCGATAATCTTGTCTAACAAGTCTGAATATGAAATCCCAGATACTTCCCACATTTGTGGGTAAAGTGAGATGTTAGTCATCCCTGGCAATGTGTTGGGTTCACCCAAGTAAGGGACACCGTTAGCATCAACCAAGAAGTCAATCCGCGTTAAGCCTTTAAGTTCGAGGGCTTGGTATGCACGGAGCGCCATGTCAGTGATTTCAGCTTCCAATTCAGGTTCAACGACGGCTGGTAAGTCAAAGACCACCCCAGAAGCATCGACGAACTTGTTGTTGTAGTCATAGAAAGCATCTGATTCTGGCACAATAACTTCACCAAGCTTAGATGCCTTAGGTGCTTCGTTACCAAGAATTGAGATTTCTAATTCACGGGGGTGCAAGATAGTTTCTTCGATAATAACTTTGAAGTCATATTGCAAAGCATCGGCAAGCGCGCGGTCATATTCTTCGGCGTTCTTAACCATTGCCATCCCTACAGATGAACCTTGCTTAGCTGGCTTAACAAATAAAGTTTCACCCAACTTTGCCGCAACCGTTGCGTAGTCGTTTTCACTCTTGTTTTCAGGAGTAACCAAAACATAGTTAGTGTTGCGCACACCAGCTTGGTTCATGATACGCTTGGTCAATTCCTTGTCAAAAGCCATCCCTGAAGCCGTTTGTGGTGCACCGATAAATGGCTTGTTCAACAACTTGAAGAGGCCTTGAATAGTACCATCTTCACCCAAGTTACCGTGGATAACTGGCCAGAAAATATCAATATCCTTGATATCACTCAAAGCGGCAATTGGTGCCAATACGTTTGACATGTCCATCTTGGCCATTTCTTCAGCCACAACAGCATCTTCATTTTCACCATTCCAGATGCGTAATGAAGCTTCCTTGCCCATCAAAATTCCGGCTTTTGAGAACATGAAGATGTCAACATCATATAAATCCTTCTTCAATGCGTCAAATACGTTGTGCGCAGAGCGCTTTGATACGTCGTGTTCAGATGAGTTACCACCAAAAAGTAACGCAACGTGAGTCTTCTTTGCTGCCATTTTATTATCGTCCGTCCTTTATATCTAAATTAATTCACAATGTGAAATATTATATCATAATTTAGCCCATGTAATCACGTGTTGAGCGCAAAAATTCTTCAATTTCTTCAGGTAAATCATCTCGAAGTAAAAATGCTTGCGTTAAACGATTACGATTGAAAATTTTATTCCATGCACCTTCATCAATTGGCGCTGGTGCCATCACCGTTTCACGACGTAATTCTTTCAATTCCATCAAGAAATAGTCGCTATACAAAGGATTTTTATCCATAATGTCAACGAAATAACTAGCCACCCGTTCAGTTTCACCTGCAACTAGTGGTGTTTGGAGGTGCTTGTACCGCGCAAATAGTAAGCTCATGAAGAAAATTTTATCACTCCGAGGCAATAAATCATTTTCATTCAATTCGTCTAAAATATTACCAATGTGGGTAAATGCGTGTGCCCAACCATTTGTCCCAATCCAACCACGGGTATCTTGTTCAGCCGCGACGTATACCGTCATTTGACTAATCAAGCGTTCAACCATCTCTGGTTCCAAGAATTTGTAACCAATCCGGTCAGCATATAAGAGCAATGACAGAATCATCACCGCAAATGATCGCCCATACACCGCATCATTTTCATTTTCCAAGATGTGGTTAAACAAGATACGGTCTTGAATTAAGTAATTGAAGGCCAAACGTAATTGTTCTGACGTGAAAATCTTCCGTTGCAGTGCATCGTTGAAGAAAAAGAAAATTCCCCGGTCGCGAACTTGTAAATCTGGTGAACCTAAATGTTCCAGCAACGTAACTAATTGCTCATCAGCGATATCTTCTAACTCGCCTGCTTGCATCCCTTCGTTAAGTTCCGCTAGCAAGTCACTGATACCATCTGTATCATCGGGTAATTCGACTGCGGTTGCTGGTGTTAATTTGATGTCAGCCACAAACTGCCCAAGTTCAATTCCTAACCGTTGGTACAATTGACCGCGGTGTACATCATCGCGAAATTCAGTCAAGCCAAGGCGGATTTCATTAATTGTCTTCATTTTTATTGTCCTTTATTTCACTGGATTCATAGGCTGCCCGCGCAATTACCATTCCACACTAAACAGCTTATTTTCATCAGTATACTCATTCCATTATATCAGTAGTAGTTACTGAATGGTATTTGTTTGCTTACAAAAAGTCAATGCAAGTTTGATTAGTCATCCGTGCTCGCCAATGTCACTGCCTTCCTGCAAATCACTTTGCACACCACGTAATTTCCAGCCACTCCGTTAGTTTGAAAAAAAAATTAGTTTTGATCAAAACGATAATCATCTGCTAAATCAAATTCTTCGCGGATTGCATTGAACGTCGCATTAATGACTTGATCCATGTCGAAGTAGCGGTAACCACCTAAACGACCGCCGAATAAAACTTGCTTGTTAGTCCGGGCTTCTTTAGCGTACTGCTTGTAAAGCGCCGTGTTCTTTTCATCGTTAACTGGGTAATAAGCTTCCTTCGTACGATCCCAATCCTGTGGATATTCACGGGTGATAATCGTCTTATCTTCACTGGCACCTTTGTAATCAAAGTGCTTCCATTCCATCACACGTGTGTATGGTGTTTCAGCATCGGTGTAGTTAACTACTGAATTACCTTGATAATTATCGGTATCAATTGTTTCCGTTTCAAAACGTAATGACCGGTATTCAAGCTCACCAAACTTGTAGTCGTAGAACTTATCAATCATCCCGGTGTACAACACACGTGGGAATTCAGCCAAATACGCGTCCTTGTTATCGAAGAAGTCGACACCAGTTTGCACATCAATTAAGTCATTATCCAATAACTTGTCGAAAATTTGAGTATATCCACCAGTTGGAATTCCTTGGTAACGGTGGTTAAAGTAGTTGTTGTCGTAAATGAAACGGACGGGCAAACGCTTAATGATAAACGCTGGCAATTCAGTTGCCTTACGTCCCCATTGCTTTTCCGTATAACCTTTGATGAGCTTTTCGTAGATGTCTGTCCCAATCAATGAGATTGCTTGTTCTTCCAGGTTCTTAGGTGACCCTGAGATACCAGCAGCGGCCTTTTGTTCTTCAATCTTGGCCTTAGCTTCTGCTGGCGTCTTTGTGCCCCACATTTCATAGAAGGTATTCATGTTGAATGGCAAGTTATACAAGTCACCCTTGTAGTTGGCAATCACTTGATTCGTGAAGCCGTTGAATTCGGCGAACTTGTTGATGTAATTCCAGACTTCTTTATTGTCAGTATGGAAGATGTGCGCACCGAAATCGTGGACTTGAATACCCTCTTCAGTGTGCGTGTACATGTTCCCACCGATGTGGTCGCGCTTTTCGATAATCAATGACCGCTTGCCAAGCTTAGCTGCTTCGTGCGCGAAGATTGAACCAAATGGACCAGCTCCAACGATTAAGTAGTCGTAATTTTTTGTATTTAACATTATTTATTTTCCCCTTATTCAATCTGCATCATATGTAATAAAAAAGATGATGCTATTAACATCATCTAGTATACATTATTTTGTTGTTTTGCGACGGCGTTTCAAAACCAATACCACAATCTGCCAAATGAAAAACAAGCCAGCTGTGATAAGTGAGATTTTCGCTCCTAACAAAACTCGTGGGCTTGCATAACGCATCGTGACTGCAGCATCACCTGTCGTGTTTAGCTTCACACCGATAAACGCATTGTTAACCTTCACAACCTTGGCATTTGCCCCATTAATCTTGGCAGTCCAACCATCCGAATACGGAATCGTGGTTACCATAATTGTGCCCTTTTGCGCCGAAATGGTACCGGCTAAGCGGTTGGACGTTAATTTCAAATTGCGAATTGCATTGGCATCATTTTTGTGGGCAATATTTGTCAGCGGTTTGCCAACTGGCACTGCCACAACTTGAACATTACCGCTAAACTTACCGATTTGTTTTAAGCCGAGTTTGATAACTTTTGGCATGTTTTTAGGCGAACCAAAATTCCCAGTAAATGATTCAAACTTACTATAACCAGACAGCGACTCAAAACCCGGTTGTCGCATTTTTACTGGTTTTAGCTGTGCTCCCTTCGCAAACAACGAGTACGAAGTATCTGTTGCGAGCATCAATTTTAACATTAAGTTTTGGCGGCCAACTACATTAGTCACCATGCCCCGTTTGAAACTTTTAGAATCATCTGGTATGCCTTTAACTAGTAAATTATGTTTCTCCATAATCGTTGCTGGCACATACTTCGGGTTAGTAACCTCAATATGGTATTCATATTTTTGTTTTTTATCCAATCCGTGCGTGTCCAAATTCAGAGCAATTCCACCGTTGCCAGCCAGCGTATCAATATTAATTTCATCACCAACTTGGCTAGCGACCTTACTAGTCAACTTAAATGGAATCACAATTGGTTTAACTTGCATCGCTGCATCAAGCGTCGTCGTTCCATCAGTATTACTAATTGCTGCGGCTTGTGAATATGCTAATTCTTTACCAGAAGAATCTAGTTGATTAAACTCATTTTCAGTAACAACGTTGCTTTGGACATACGCCATTGGCATCGCATTTTGATTCAAGATAATTCGGTTGTGCGCATTCTTACGGACAACATCATGATCACCAGCCAATCCTGAACGTCGCCCAATATTAGTTACCACGTATTTAACACCTAATGTATCAAATAACACTTGGCGGTTACCGAGACTCCCGAGTGGCCGAGTATACGTAAAGTCAGTTATCCCCATGTCGCGCCCAATTGCGGTCAAGCCAGGTAATTGGGTCGAAAAGTACGTATTTACAGTATTGTTTCGGGCAATTAAATCATTCCGTGCGGTATTAGAGCCACCGCCATACTTAAACCCTTTCGCAAAGGCCACATGCTTGCCATCAGTCAAATTCTTAGCGAAGAATTTGTTAAATCCCGTGGGGTCCTTCAACCGGGCTTTCAAACTGGTAGCAACCGTCATTCGATTGTTCCACATCCGTTGCCCTGGAATAAACACGTGTAAGCCTAATTGCAGAATCACAAGCCCGACTAACGCAATCCCAAGATACCGCCCCACATTTTGTGGCTTTTCGAAGAAGCGTTGACCGATTATCATGAGGAGGATAATTGCGGCAAAACTAACGAGAACTAACGTCGTAGCGCGTGTTTGACTGGTAATCATCGCTGCCGTAATACCCACAGCATATAGAATCACATATACGCGCACGAAATTTTTAAGTTGTCGTTTCGTTGCATCGCGCACCGCATCAATCACGAAGATAAACATGATCGCTGACAATGCGTTCACCATAAACATCCAACGGTCAGATGGATTGGCCGTACCGTTCCAAATCGACGTCGTAATTGGTGATAATGCTGAAATAAACGCAATTAAATACAAAGTAAACGCGACTTTATATTTTTTCGGATTCGTAAACACCCACGCAATGACAATTCCAACCACTGGAATCCAATAGTATGGCATCCAGAACAATGTTCCTTCACTCGCTAACCCTGTCATATTCATGGTTAAGTTTAAATAGTATTTAAGCGGAAATAACAAACCTGCCGCTGTTATACCAGAGCCAACACGACCAGAGCCAAACATGAATGTGACCACTGGCAACATCATCACTGCTGACATCAGCAAGCCGACGACGGCCGCACCAATAAGTTTCAACCACAGTTTAAGGCCTTCTTTACCAGCCACACGATAGTTAAAAATATACACAACTACTGTATAGACCGCCGTGCCCAAGCCCATTATTAGCGCCAAATAAAAATTATTAATTAGCGTTAGGGCAATAATAATGCTAAACCAGCCGAATCGCTTAAGTTGCAATGCCCGTTCAACTGACCAAATCAACAACGGCAGTAAAATCAATGCATTTAAAAAGAACGGCTGAAATTCAAACGCCCAAATCCCAAAGGACGCAAATAGGTAAACCATTGTCGATAGCACGGCTTTTACCGGTGAGAAACGATAATGACTCACCAAGAACATGAAGGACAATCCAGCCAAAAAGAAACGCAGAATTTGAATGAATTCATAACCAATCAGTAAATGGTTGGTTGAAAAGAAGCCAATCAGATATGCTAATGGATCACCCAAAACATAGTATGAAAAATTCTGAAAGACATCCGTTCCTAGGCCTAAATGCCAATCCCAGGTTGCCAGCGCGCCAGCTGAGCCAATACTGTGTAGGCGCTGCTGCAAATATCCCATGATTGGTAAATGCTGCCAAACAGAATCTCCCATCCCAACGATTGTGTAGCCGAGTTTCATTTGACCAAAAACCATTCCACCAACTAGTACGATGAACATAATGCTGTAAAACAGTAAATGTTTCCACGTAAACTGTTTCTTTGAAAACGAAATCATGAGTGCCTCACCCTTTAATATTATTTATATATTTGCCATAACAAGGTCGCTGTTACTGTGCTTCGCATGCAATAAAAATTGATTGTTGTTTAACTTCAAGATAACCATTGCCACTGTAGTGAGTAATAACTGAATTCTACTAATCCAGCTAAAAATCTCTTTGGCTTTGGAGAAGTGCTTATCTTCAGGCATTGAATTCTTACTTAACACAGAGCAGTACCTTGTTTGTTTAAGAAATTGCTGTTCACAGTATACACTGTTTAGTGGGGGATAATTCAATTATTAAGGTATTTTTATTGAATTATAATATGAGAAAGAGACTATTGCGGGATATGTGTGCAATAGTCTCTTTTAGATGTTTAATTAATAAAATATTTACGTAGTGCTTCTCGGTTATTCGTTGGCACATTAAAAAATGTTGCCTCACGTTGTTGATACAACTCGCTAACTCCATGCTGTTGAAATTGTTCAAGAGTATCAATCAATTCATCAGCCGAATGACTAATTGGTCCAAAACCATCCTCAAGCGGTAAATCTAAGCGGTTATATGTGTGATTTCCATTTGCAAATTCATTTTCATCCATCAAGTAATAAAATATCGGTACTTGACCATACACAAAATCAAAAACAAATGACGAATAATCTGTAATATAAGCCGCATAACTGGCCGGTTGACCATTAACTCTCACAAATTTAATCCGATCTGAAGACAGCTTAAAATTCTTTTCATAATCACGGAAATTGGGGTGCAATTTCACATCTAGGTACATATCATTTGACTCAAGGAAAATAGCTAACTTAGCACTATTCAACAATGCCATTACGCCTGCATAAAATTCCGATTCTCGTAAGTATGCATCGTTTAATTGCCACTTTCCGTCTACATAACCCGATGAAAGCTTGGCTCGCCATGTGGGACCATACAATATGTGATTAGATTTTGTAACATTTTCAGCTAATTGAGAATCAAACCGTGGTGCACCAAGTAGCACAACTTGTGTTTCATCATAATGATAATTATCAATCAAATTTTGTTTTTCAAATTCTGAAGACGCAACAACGTAATCAAAAATAGTTTTCTCACGCGAATAAAGACGGGTAAAATGTGCATGTAACACACCGTGACCGAAGTAGATAATTTTTGTTTGAATCATTGAGCCCAGCATACCGTATTCTAAACGATCAAATGGTGAGAAGCGATTATAATCAGTAAATGAAGTAAATTCATATTTTGCATGCACGTATAACGCTTTGTGCGCCGCCGACCCACGAACGACTAATTTATCCTCATCAATATTTGCCACTTGCTCTGCTTGAACAGTATCTGGTGTATATACATAGTAACGACTCACACCATCATCCACATTAATATCATGTTGAAATTGAATAAACCCGTTATCCGTAACATTTAAATCATCTGAATATAGCCAAACTTCAGTGTTCATTTGACTAGCGTTAACAACCGCCTCAATTAAATCTGGATGGGTCGTCTCAAGCGCCTTCATTTTTGCATCATCAAGTTTAGCGGCTTCCTCATCTGAAACCTGCTCAACTTTAATTGCATTCTTAGTCTTCGTAAATGATAACCCTTCGTATGCTACTGTTTGAACATTCAGCGGGTCAGACCACACACGGTTGTTAACATAAATAAACTCTGTTGATAGATACTCATGTCCGTTAATCAGATAACGAATTTTCAATTCCGTATCGTTAAGATTCGCTAACTTCAGTGAATAATCAAAACCGTTAAAGTAGTTTGTCTCATTTCGTGAGTGGAAATTTCCAAAACCTGAATGGTACAATCGTAAATCAATTACTTCATCATTCAATAATAATTGTACCTTCAAATCAAAACGCTCTTGATATGGTAATCGAGCATACCCAGAGAAGCTCAATAGTCCATCACGCAATACAATGTCAGTTATTGTTGTCTCAAATCCCTTTTCTTTACCAATTCTTGTCAAATCATGTTCAAAGACAATTCCGTCTTCTTCATACAAATATGTTACTGGAGTACTTTGCATTCCAATTAGTTCATATTTGTGTAACCGATCAACGCCTGGAAAACGCATAATTGATTTTTCATCGACTAAATCAAGGTAATTCGCTAGCTTATTCTTTGACTCTTCCAACATAACACCGGTTAAAGATTGATCAATTAAGTAACTATTCACGAAACGATCAGCAACCTGCTTTACCAAGAGTTGTTGGGCATAACGCATTAATGACCCATTCTTACGAGTATAGTTAGCTTTTAATTTATCAAAATATGGCACTAATCCATCAATACCACCAAGCTCGCTTAAGTAACTGCTGGCAATAGCTGGTCCGTTTTCCATAACGCCGGCCTTAAACGCCAAACCAATTGACTTAGACTTTGCAATATAGTGGGCAAAGTAGTCATCTACAGCTTGATACTTAATGCTCCCATCGAACAAATAACCATCATTTTCTACAATAACACTGCGTAGTTCAGGTACATAAAATGTTCGTAACTCACTCGTGAACACATATACATCAGTTTCCTGAGTGAATTTCTCGTCATTATTTGCAATACGCTTATATAATTTCTCGCGTTGCTCAGTTAGGACATTGGTTCCATTATCATCGATAGTAAATGCACTTAACTGCATAACCTTCGTTTTATCCCAAGTGGAATCATTTAACAAAGTCTTCAAAGTCTTTGCTAACACTTCATCCCCCGCTTGTAAAAATAATAAATACTTGGTTGTAGCGCTCGTAATTGCATTATTTCGTTCTTCCAATGAACCATTCGTCAGAACATAATCGTAGCTAAAAAACAATCCTTGCTTCTTCAATGATGCCAGTGTCTTTGCAACGTCACCATCATTTTGATTATCAATAATAACGGTCGCTAATTTAGCCATGCTAACTAGACCTTCCATTCCATAATTGTTTTACCCCATCCATTGCTATTATCCGCCTCGAATGCAGCAATAGCATCCTCAACAGAAGTTACCGGAACTTTAAGAGAAACTAACAAACGCATTTCTTCCAGTAATTCATCTTTTCCTGATAGCAACTTAACAACATCTTCAAAATCTTGTTTCGTCGAACGGCTGCTTCCAATGAGCGTTAATCCTTTTTCTAAGATCATTCGGGTATTAACTGGGATTTCGTTCTCAGAAACCCCCATCAATACTACCGATCCTTCAGGTTTAATGTGGTCAATAATTTGAGAAATTGCATCGTGTGAACCATTTCCACCAGTCGCCTCAACGGCCATGCTTAATTCTAAGTCATCTGGGATTGCATCAGTCACATAAGTTTTCGTAGCAAATGAATAGTAGCTCAATTTATAGTCATGATGACCAAATACGTAAATTTTCATTTCAGGAAGCAATACATGTAATATTGCTGCAGTCATGTAGCTAACGTTCCCATCACCCCAGATTCCAACACTCTCTCGATCTGGACCAGCCACACGTAACAAGCGAGTAGCTGCTTGATAACCAACCGAAATCATTTCAGTAAATGCTGCAACTTCACTATCAAAATCAGTAGGTAATTTAACAACTCGTTCTGCATCTGAAATAACATATTCTTGCATCAATCCATCAAAACCTGAAGAACGAAATTTTGAACTAGGTAAGTAATTTTCGGCAATAGTATCACTATGTTCAACTGGGGTTGTTGGTACAATAATTACTTCATCCCCTGGATTAAATTCAGGGCTTTTTGATTCAACAACAGTCCCCATACCTTCATGAATCAGTGCCATTGGTATTTTTTTTGCAAGAACTTCTGGGCTACGTTGAAATGCATAGTACCGTTGATCCGCATGGCAAAGTGACAAAAGTTTTGGACGTACAACAACCTGTCCTTCTTTTAAATTCTCCTCAATCAGAGCAACCTCAAATTGTTTAGCTGAAACCAATCGGTAAACGTGGTTTAACATTTACTAGTCCTCCCGTTTGCCAACTAAGGCTTGTGCCATGTTTAAATCAAAACTTGTTGTTACCTTAAAGTTTGACTGATCCCCCGTAACGATATGAACACCATCTCCCTTAAGCACCATAATTTTGGCCGCATCAGTTAATGTTTCTTTTTCATCATCAGTTAGTGAAGCAAATGCTGTAACTAGTTTTTTGATGTTAAATGATTGTGGCGTTTGACCTTGATACATGGCTGACCGCTGTGGAATATCAGTTAAAATATTATCGTGTGCCTCCACAATTGTATCAATAGCTGGAATTACGGTATCCACAGCACCATATTCCAATACACCGTCAATATTATCTTCAATGATTCGATGTGTGATAAATGGACGTACTGAATCATGCGTGATAATTACGTCATCATCGTTCAAGCCAAATTCATTATCAATTGCCTTGATACCATTCATTAAAGTAGCATTACGGTCTGCACCACCCTCTACCACTCGAATCCGTTCGTCAGAATCTAAAAATTCTTTTACGAGATTTTTCATATAGCTAACCCATGCCATAGGTACTACTACTACAATTACATTAAAACGTGAATTTAAAAGAAATTTTTCCAATGTGTGAATCACAATTGGCTTAGTACCTAATGTTAAAAATTGTTTTGGCATCGGAACATTGCCCATTCGGGTACCTTTACCACCAGCTAAAATTTCTGCATAAATCATTTTTATATTCTCCTCTATGATTAATTATTTTAATAACTCTATTATATCAAAGTTTACTTCTGCTCTTTGAAAATAAATGCCTGCTTGCAAAGACGAGTACAAATAACAAGTGAACTCCTACAATTATATTATTACCTCTTACTTTTTGCCAATTTCATCAGATTGCGCATTTCAATTCAGTCAAAATCTATATTGCTCACAATCGATTGATTTGCATACGTTCAATTAAGTCTCAAGTTGAGCCAACTTCTTTATAAAAAAACAGATAATCCCGCAAGAATATGGATTACCTGTTTTTAATTTATTAAAATTAAGATGACTCAGCGGATTATTAAGTTTTCCGCCATGTTTTTTCTTAATTATTAGGTTTAATTCTTTTTATCCTTAAGACGCTTACGTTTTCGTTGCCATGCTGCAAATTCTATTTTTCGCTCAATAATAAATTGAACTTTTTTACTTGAACGAGCCACTGACATATCAAATGAACGAGTTCCACGTTTCAATTCTTTAATTGGCTTAAAGAGTGCACTTTTGGCGCGGATTAATGGTGCATACTGTTCCGGTGTACCATCTAGTGCAATGTTGTCTTCAAGTGGTGCAAATACACGAATAATATTTTCATCGTCGGGATTTTCATGGAAATAATTAATTGCGAAATCAAATAATTCACGATCCAATAAAATGCGATTTTTAACCTCTAACCGGGCATACCGTTTTGCAAACGATACCGTATGTTTAGAAAATTTACGAGCAAATTTATTTGGCCGATCCTCAATAACTGGTACGACTTTACCATCTGCAGTTCGTTCGTATTCAGTCAAAGAATTCATTGGCACTCGTGCAAAAATTGATTCAATAAACGTCAAACTAGCAGCATCCGACGTAAATCGAGTCCTTATGGAATGGCCCGTTGTACCATAAATGCTTCGAGCATAATAAAATTCTGTTGGAATTTCCCGCCCTGCTGCATCTTCAAGTAAGTTGGTTAAACTATCTTGTGTGTATCCACGTCCCCAAAATTCTACAAAGACAAATTTTTCATCAAAGTTAATTTCACTTTTCAAATAGTCTCGAACTAATTCACGTCGTTCTGCACCGATTTTTACTAAGTGTTCACGATACCCTTTTGAATTTTTGGCTGCGCTACGAATACGATCACGATCACGTCCCGTATATGGTGTTTGCTTAACTTTCAAATCACCAAGCATAGGGAAAAATTCATCAAATTCATCATCTGTAAGAATCCCAGTTCGAAGAATATCCTCGTATTTTTTAACACTACTCTGAAACAATCCAAAGACACTAAATGCAGCGTCATCAACTTCGTGGACATAACCTGGAATTCGCCATGCCTTA
Source organism: Periweissella cryptocerci (assembly GCF_004358325.1). Taxonomy (NCBI): domain Bacteria; kingdom Bacillati; phylum Bacillota; class Bacilli; order Lactobacillales; family Lactobacillaceae; genus Periweissella; species Periweissella cryptocerci. The sequence goes on from NZ_CP037940.1 coordinate 770,875, forward strand.
CGAGAACCGTAAATCAACTTTGTTTTCATTGATAATCCCTGCTCATCAATAATTGCATCTGCAAGTTCTTTCAAAAACACCCCATCTCGAGAGATAAAGTACATCGTATCAACATTATCGTTAATTGCTCGACGAATTGCCCAATCAACGTAAGGAACTAAATACAACCCAGTGTAGCCTTTAGCAAAATAGCGTTCAGCTCGAACTTGTGTGTTAGCATCTACATATGTTTTACTACGACGATCCTTACGGAAAATATTGGCAACCAAATAGCTCTCATAGCTACGAACTTTCTCTACTAAAGATTGTTCATAATCATTAAATCCCATTAATTTATGGTTAACTGTTTCGATTCCCAACCGTTTAGGTGCACGTTTATCCGCTCTTGGATTATCTCCGTAATGAACCCAATGCTCAAAGTGATAACGCATATTGAAAAACACGTACTTAAACAGCAATAGTGTAGTTTTTTGATACCCAACATCCGTTGATAAATATAATGGAAGCTTATCGAGTCGTGCATCAGCATGATGTAACATTGCCTTGACTGTTTCATATGGCAAATACATATCACTGATTAGTACAACCTCATCACCATTTGCTAATTGTTCTTCAATTTGTTCAATTCGCCAATCAATAGGATCCGCGTTCTTAATTTCAATTTCTTTTTCTTTTTCAGCTAGAAAATTCACTTGTTCTTGATTGAGAGAATGAATTTCAGCCATCCGATTAAAGATATCCATAAATTCAATTTCAATAACATCTGATTCACGTTCAAATTGCGTTTTACGTTTGTAATCACGCGCATCAAATTCCGCTTGATGTCGAACTTCAGGGTAATTATCAATCACATATCTTGGGAAATTCAGACCACTTTCTCGCAGTTGTTCTTGAACGTAAAAAAATATTCCCTCTGGAACTCCAACAGTTCGTTTAATTAACGTGTCAAAAATATCGTATGAATGTAAAGTTGGTAGTCCTTCGTTCGCTGGCAATTTGTATTGCAAAACAAAATCAATCATCGCATCGATTCCATCACGCCCATTGGCATGACTGAAAAAATATTCTTGAATACGATTACGGGCCGCTGTGTCAAGCATGGCATCCATATTAGGACTACGAAGTATTTGTAATAGCGTCTCAAAATCATTTACCACTTCACCATAAGTTTCATCGTAATAACGTTCCATAAGTGGTTGATATGATAAATATTCTTCAAAATCAGGTGTGTATCGAACAAAATGATCTTGCCCACTAGCCATTAAATCATAAAAAATTGATGAATAATCAATGATTGTGTAGTCAATCTGATTAAACAATTCATAAATATCTTGTCCGTTTTCAATAAAGACAGTTCGTGGCTTATCAACAAACTCCTTTAAAATTTGTTGATAGGTTCCGTCAGTTCGCATCTTTGGATGCAAATTGATAATCAACATTGAATTACTTGCTTCTAACGCATCGTAAACCGCGTTCATATCTGGAATGAGCATATCAAAAGAACCTGTAATACCAGCATCCCGATATGTCGGTGCAAACATTACAACTTTAGTATCTGAACTCACCCCAGCTGCTTGACGTAAATCAACAGCATTTGAATTGACAATTTTATTCAATTCAACGCGAGGATATCCACCTTTTATAAATCGTTCCTCGGGCACCATCACATTGTCCGCAAAATGTTTGTCCATTTCTTCCGATGTACTAAGGAATAACGTTCGCCGTGAAAAAATGTCAGTATACTTAATATACTTCTTCATAATTCGTGTAGATAATGTACCGTTAAATGGCGAGTTCATTTCAATTTTCTTTAATCCAACGCCATGCCATAAATTCAAAAACACTATGTTTTCATTAAGTTCTTCAGGGTAATATTCGCGGAATTGATCCTCCACGTATACTGAAGCAGTTTTGTACAGACGACTAGCTTGTGTACTATCACGTAATACGATATTAATTTCTGGGTTTGCTTTTTTAATTTCTTGTAGGCGATTTTTATTATCAGCAATCCACCATATTTCAATATCATTTCGGAATTGATTAATGTATTGGTATAGCCACTTGGGATTACCAATAAAATCACTTGCACCGAATATCCACGTATTCTTCATTCCTAAATCTCCTTAACGTAATTAACTACAAATAAAGCTCAAATACTGCTATAAATCATTATGTACTGCAATGATATATGGCCATCAAGTAACGTAGCACAAGATGTTTTATAAACTCATTTAATACTGACACGAATAAGGATAATCTTTTATTAACCCTATCCTTATCAATTATGACATTACGCATGTCATTATTCAATTTACGATTTCATTTCAACTTTTTTAATCTTACTACAATATTGATATAACCTTAAAAATATTTAAACTTATATCGGTGATTTTTACTTCGTTAGTTCTTATCCTGATTTTCATCCTGATGATATTCTGATAATTCAATTTCGGTGCTATATCGTTGATACTACTATGTTCACATTAAATCTACGTCACGCCATGGTATCTTGTCCATAAATGTAAATACTTCATAAAGTTTAGATAATATGTTTTTTTATTGAATCTGTGCGCAATTCATATTTTCTTCATTTAAATTTGAAATACTTAGTATAGTAGAAAAATATTTATAGAAGGAGAATTATTATGATAAAGAACAGAAAAAAAATCCGAAATGTGATGGTTACAAGTTTTGCTCTCTTAGCATTAGTTGCCGTACCAATTGGTGCAGACGCAAAGAAAAAAATAAAACCAAAACAAGTTACTATCACAGTGAAATATATTAGCGATAAGGGTGAGCAGTTATCACAAAATTATTCAGTTAAGGTAAAATATGGCAAAACGTATAAACTAAAAGTCCCCTCACGAAGTGTTAAGGGCTATCAATTAATTACTACAAAAAAAATATATACTATAAAAAAGGTTAAAAAAGCAAAAACAATCACCATCAAATATACCCCAAAGACCTATTCAATTAAGTATGAAGCCTGGAGTAATGGCAAAAAATTAGGGGATATTTATACTAATGCAAATGCAAAATATGGTTCAAAATATAATTATACAAATAAAAAAGATTTTTATGGTTATAACCGAACTACGCAGGAAAACACAAAATCAAAAACGGTTACTGGAAATCACGTTATTCGTTTTCAATATTCACGTAATCGCTACAAGGTAACTGAAATTGGGAAAGTAGATGGAAAACAACTGTATAAAAACGAATTCAATGTAAATTACCTAGATTCCATTGACAGAACTCCGCTAGAAGCTCCTGGATATGAAGCAACAAACGGAAAAATAACTACTACAATTGAGCGTGATACAACTATTACTCACCAATATAAAAACATAGGTGGTGTAACATATGAACCCATTAGTGTAAATCCAACTAGGTTAGAGTTTGGCACAAAGCAACTGACAGGGAATACAATTACAGGAACCCGCATTATTAGTGCAAACCAAGGTAAGGGTCGTGTTGAAGTTCTCTTGAACAACAAAATTATTGGAACAGCTAACGTTGGTAGCAACGGAACATATAATGTGAGTTTGAATCAGCCAATCAGTAAAGGGAGCACTTTTTTGATTCGAACGATTGATCGTGATAGTGAAGCAGTTGTTAATTCTGAAACATTCACTACGCCATCTTGGAATATGCCCGCCGCATCCACATTAGGGTCGGTTACGAATTTGTCAGACATTATGAACAATGTCAAAACCCTCGCTACCACTATTAATACTATTTCAACTGGGCTAAGTTTTACAGATACTCCAAATATCATCCATTCAACAAATCATACAAGCGCAAACAACTTTTATGAGACTACAGCGAACACACTAACACCAATTTCTCCAAGTACCAATTTAGCAAGAAGTTTTAGCACGGCATTTTTCCTACCTGACGAAACAATACCGGGATTTCCATTTTCTGCACCACAAAATATGATGATTGTTGGCAATTATCTATATGAAGTGATTGCGAGTGGTAACAAAGGACGAATCGTTCGTTATGACATGGAAACAATGAAAAATGCCGGTTTAGACGCAAATGGCAATAATGCAGATGTATTGCGAAAAATAGCAACGAGCGTCCGTTACAATCGCTTTGTAACAAACAAACAATACGATTTGATGCAACAGCATGTTTTGATTGGTAACGAATTTAATCTAGGTCATGGACAAGGTTTCGCAGTAAACTATCAAGATAATTCTCTGTGGTTCTTAGCCAATCCAGATGGTGTAACCAAAAACAGACTTTACAAAATTAACGCAAACTCGTTAACTCCAGAAAAAGAATATAGTTTTACCATAACAAACCCTTGGGGAACTGAACTAAACGGCCCCAAAAATTTTGCATTTGATGATCAAGGCAATTTTTTCATTGCATTTAAGCATACTGGTGCAGATGGTAATGATCGTAAAAATGGCGATCTTTTCTTCTACAAAGGAACTTTCAATAATGAAACTTCAACGATGGTGATGGAACAAGATACACAAGTTATTAACTCAGTTCCTGGTAACAATATTCAAGCAATTGCCTTTAATAAACATAATGGTAATTTGTATGTTCAAACTGATGGGGCATATATTGCTCTTCCAGCTACTGCAATTGTGAATGATACCTTGACCACAGATGACATAACAACTGCGGTGTATGGAACAATGACTGGCGGTGTTCGTGAATCAGAAGGCATGTCTTTTGATGACGATGGTTACGCCTATCAATTATTTAACTACGGTGCGGAAATTATGAAGTCAATTAATCCAGATAATGGAATACCAGATTCGGATTAATTCGTTCAAAAATTATGCTAAAAAGAACTGGTACAATTGTCTAATTGTAGACCCATATTAACGGTTAAATAAAAATAAGATCCCGCCATTTACGTTTTAACAAACGTAAATGGCGGGATCTTTGATATTTTAGGGGTTGTGGCCCCTTTTTAACTAGTTATGCCTATTACTCTCACTTTTACCGTGATATATTACTTTATTGTTTTGCTGAGCCAAAAAATTTTTTATTCCGATCGCAACAAGAGGTAAATACAATGGCATAAATTGAATTAAGTAGCGAGAACGTCCACCTTCAAACATAAGTAAGAACATCATTCCACCTAAAAAGCTTAACCGTAAAACACGTATCGCAAAACTCCCATCGGCAAAACTCATAATCATCATTAGTAATACAAACACCCATATAACTTGGAAATACGTCTGACGATACTTTTGTTGCGCACCATATGGCCAAACAAACATCTGAATATACTTTGTCAATTTATTTAAATTATCTTGCTTTGGAATTGCAGTTCCTGAAATTCCCCAAGCAAAGCTTCCATCAGCAGTGTTCACAAAATTCTTTTTAACAAGAAATTTGACAAAGCCAACTACACCAAATTTGCGAAGTCTATTCCTTATTTCTGTCCATCCAAACTGTGCCCGATCTTTTTCCGGGACTTCAACCATCGCCCGATCGTCTGGCGAATTATGACCACCAAGAAAATCAGTTATATTTCCTTTTTTTAGTGGTTCATCATATAATCCAATGTAAATCCAAAAATTAAATGGCATTTTATCTTTTACTTCTAATCTGACAATTTGTTGGTGTTGATTAAATTCAGATAACCCTTTTTGTAGCCCAGCAATTCCCATAACCATAACAAAAAGCACAACCAATAATTTTACTAGATTTCTTTTACTAAAGTACATTACTAGATAGGCAACCCCAATAATAACAAGTGCCATAAAAGGAATTACACTTGATGGTTTAATAATAAAGGCTAATCCCACACTTACTGCAAAAACTAACAGTAACACAATATTTTTTAATGACATCTCAAACTTTTTCATCACTAAAACCAACATAAAGAATGCTAATGATACGAAAAAAGTAACCATTGTATCAGTGTACGGAATAATGACAAATGGAGACATACCATAAAATAAAACACCCACTATCATCACGACATATCCAACATTTTTACCTATTAACTTATGAGCGGCTAATGACGAGAACATGAGCGTCCCATCAATAAATAGTATATTAAATGCGACTTCAACGTACCACTGTCCCTCATTCGCAATTGACGTAGGTAACACTACTAACCAATGGCTTAAAAAATAGAACCAATAAAAAAGCGGCAAATTGTTTGGAAATTTCGATAAATAATACGAATAATCACCATGCGGTAACATCAACGCCGCATCATGAACACCGCCAACATCAGCCTTTAAAACGGATACACCATTAGTCAGCATGATTAGCTGATAGACTATCATTGCGGCTACTGCAATCAACACGATTGGACGAATACGAAATTTCACCCACATCAATATTCGTTGCATAAGCTCATTCCCTTTAGTTTTCCAAACAACAAATAAGAAAATAAAAACTGCTAATATTAACGGATAGAATAATAATTGGTAGTTAGACTGTAAATTAACTTGTAAACCTTGTGGAAATACAATCGTACTTTGTAAGACATGCGGAAATATAATAGCACCGAACAAAATAATTACCAAAGATATCGCAGTAAGCCAATCAAAAAACTTCAAAAATAATTTCATCATTATTTATCTACCTTGGTGTATGTATCATCTTGAATCGTGAATCGTGGACGGTGTTTAACTTCATTAAATATTTTACCAATATATTCTCCAATCACTGATATACCAATCAACTGCACACCGCCAAGAAACCAAAGAGAAATCATCAATGATGACCATCCTTGAGCTGTATTCCCACGTGCATGTTCAAGGACCGCATAGACTAAAATACCTACTGCAACGATAACAACCGCAACTCCAAGCGTCATAATTGCTCGAATTGGCACAACCGAAAATGATGAAATACCATCCCAAGCAAATTTAAGCATCTTTTTTAATGGATACTTTGATTCACCAGCAAATCGTTCTTTACGGGCATAATAAACCTTTGTACTTGGAAAACCAACTAACGGAACAATACCTCGGATAAATAAATTTTCTTCTTTGAATTTCAAAAACTCGAGTACTGCGCGTTGGCTCATTAAACGATAATCCGCATGATTAGGAACCATATCAACGCCTAATTTCTTCATGATGCCGTAAAATGTGAGCGCTGTCGACCGCTTGAATGCAGTATCAGTATCACGATTATCACGAACTCCATAAACCACATCGAAGCCTGCGTAATATTGATCAACCATTTTTTCAATTGCATTAACATCATCTTGTAAATCTGCATCAATAGTAATCATCATATCCGCATCTTTAGACGCAGTAACTAATCCAGCTACTAAAGCATTTTGGTGCCCAAAATTACGACTGAAATTAATTCCGGTTACTAATTCATTATTTTTTTGTTCATTAATTATTAAATTCCAAGTGTTATCCTTTGAACCGTCATTAACAAATAATATTTTACTATCCGCGCTCACCTTATTACTGCTAATCATTCCTTCAAGTATTTCGGTTATTTCTTTCACTGTTTCCGGAAAAACTTCTTCTTCGTTATATGCGGGAATGACAATCACTAATTTTTTTACGACCACTGCTCTTTCCTCTTCTTTCATTTCACGTGTAATATATATTGCACTATATTTTGTTCACATAGGTTTTCATTTCGTTAACTATGTTATTATTTTAACCATTATCAACGAATCATTTCTTACATCCAATACCATTAAATTTCCATAAACTTACTCAACTTCTTCGTATTTGTATACCAATATGATAATTAATGAATTAATTTTCTAACTACTAGCACTTTATATGTAAGCATGGCACAACCTTTTTGATTTTAGCATAGATACACTTCCAACTTAAGTAAATAGCTCATGTTGTTACAACATTTTAATACTGCATATCCAAATTTTATATAAAATGAGTAAATATAGAATCACCACAACTAGGGGGAACTCATGAAAAAAATATTTTTATTATTTATATCTCCACTCATTGCCTTAATGATAGCTACATGTATTGTTCATCAAACGGCCTCACATGTTTCTAATCAGCCACTCAACATCTATCTAGTACGTCATGGGCAAACCATTTTAAATACGCATAGCCGAATTCAGGGTTGGAGCGATTCACCTTTAACCGCTACAGGTATCGCTCAGGCATCAACAGTTGGTAAAAATATGCACAAACTCAATTTTATTGCGGCGTATTCTGCTGACAATCAACGTACTAATGACACAGCACGCTTGATTCTCAAAAATGCTAATGATTCAGTTAAAATTCAAAAGTTAAAATATCTCCGTGAAGGATATTACGGTAGCTTCGAAGGTGATAAAACAACTACCTATACCAACAAATTGCCAAAAGTATATGATTTAAATTCTGACACACAATTGCGACAAAAATATTCATCTACTTACTGGCAACACATTCAAAATGCATACGCTAAATTGGATACATCACATGAAGCTGAAGCATCTAGCAAAGCCGTTTCACGATTCAACACTGCATTAAAAAAAATTACGGCCAAGCACACCCATGGTAACGTACTCGTTGTGTCTTCTGGCATGGTTACCATGGAATGGCTCGAATCGCAACACATCAGAATTGATACCGTACGTATGTTGCCAAATAACAGTGTCACCAAACTCACTTACATAGATGGCAAGCTCAAGGTCGATTACTTTGGTAGTGAAGCATTCTTAAAATAAAATCAGCACAACAACTCAAACTTGAGATGTTGTGCTGATTTTGTTTATTCAAATGCTCACACAATATCCAATCATTTCACTTCCCGCGCCAAATAAATCGGGCGGTGCTTAACTTCAAGATAAATATTCCCGATGTAACGTCCGATAATGCCTAAAACAAGCAATTGGATGCCACCAATAAATAAGAAGATTGAAACCATTGATGGCCAGCCACCGACACTGGTATTGTTGACTAGCGCCCGTACGACGACAACTATCAGTGAAACACCTGAGATGGCAGCCATGACTGCTCCGAGGCCTGAGGCGATTAACAAAGGTGCCTCTGAAAAGGTTACGATACCTTCAATGGCGTACTTCAACAAGCTCCAGAATGACCATGAAGTAGTACCGGCGACTCGTTCGATATTTTTATATTCGAGGTATTTGGTTTTGAAGCCTACCCAACTGAAAATCCCCTTTGAGAAACGATTATATTCGGGCATTTCTAAAACTGCGTCAACCATTTGGCGGGACATGACCCGAAAATCGCGGGCACCATCGACCATTTCAGTTGATGAAATGCGGTTGATGAACTTATAGAACATCTTGGCAAAGAATGAGCGGATTTTTGACTCACCGTCACGTGTTACACGCCGGGTCCCGACTGCATCCCATTCACCAGAACGTACACCGGCAATCATTTCCGGCAATAATGTTGGTGGATCTTGCAAATCAATATCCATCACTGTCACTAACTCACCCGTTGCATGTTCTAAGCCAGCGTATAAGGCGGCTTCTTTACCAAAATTCCGGGAAAAAGTTACATAGTGCACATTGTCGTCAATTGCACTTAATTTCTTGATTTCGGCCAGCGTGTTGTCTTTTGATCCATCATCAACAAACCAATATTCATATTCAATATCGGTTAATGTCTTATGTACATCTTCCATCGCATTATAAAAAATACTTACCGTTTCTTCTTCATTATGAGAAGGCACAATAATTGATAATTTCATCTGTTTTTCTCCCATTGTATTGCTGTTGACTAGGCATTTACGTACCATCAGCAAATTCATCCATGCTTATTTTAGCATAGATTAAAATCAAGACCAAAAATCTGCTAGATTGTAATCACAACTTAATTAATTGCACATGTTTTGATTAACACGGTTGGCTTTGTACAAATGGAGCCATTTCGTTAATTCCTATTCAGGTTTGCCTTACCCTCGCATCAAAAAGCACAGTTCTCCATTCCCCAATGAGTCACTTCAATCTAACTACATAATGGCATCCTTAAAGGTGTCATTTTTTGAATCTTTCGCTCCGCATGAAGTTCCATTACCATCTCTGCGCGTTGGCACATGCCATGTTTCAGCCAATCGCCAAATTTCGTTGAGACGCTCACTTCCGCTTTGTGCTAGCATTTAATATCCCTTTGCAACAAAAAACTCGCTTTCCCCTTAACAAAAGAAAAACGAGCCACACAAATACATTTATTTTTTATCTGCCTTTTTTGTCTGGAACTTGGCCAGCAATTCGGCTTTGGCGGCTTGCTTTTGCTTCAAGCGGTCAGCTGGTTTGGCATTAACATCGCCCTTACCTGGTTTGTTATTGATTGTCATTTTCATAATTATTGATTCCCTTCACAATGCATTTGACTCGGTTAATCTAAACGATACTTACGTGAACTACCCTATTAATGATACACGGTCTTACGCGCGTAGTCATGTAATTTATCTACGGACCTGCCAATGTAGCTAATCATCAGCTTTTGATTGTTGGGCAATCAGCAGTGCTTGAATTTCATCCAGCTGGTTTTGGATTTGATCGAAGCGGTCATCTTCTTCCTCAGAAACGAAAAAATTAGTCACCGCACTTGTTAACGAACTAATTAAGCCAATCCCCATGAACATCAATACGACGCCAATCATCTTACCAACCGGCGTATGTGGCACCACGTCGCCATAGCCCACGGTGGTTACCGTTGAAATCGCCCACCAAAACGCATTGATTAGTGTATCGTGCTCAATCGCGGCAAAACCAATTCCACTGACCACAATCAGTGTTGACGTGACATATACGACATAAATGAAACCTGTTTTATATAAGAATGCTTTCCAACGCGTCATGAACCGGCCAGTGAAGCTAAACAGCCGGAAAAGCTTGAATAAGCGTGCCAATCTTGAAATTCGAAAGACGCTAAACATGACATCAAATGGCATGATTGATAATAAATCAAAAATATTGCCTTTAAAAAATCTCCATTTGTCCTTCGCGATTGCAAAACGCACGACGTAATCAAGGGTAAATATTGCTAAAATAATTTTATCTAATAAATAGTACGGCTCGGCATTGATAGTAATCACCGCTGCCAAATCCAGCAAGACAATTATCACCGAAACTGAAGCGAGCACTGCACTGAGGATATCGTAAATTTTCTGCCATTTGGTCAATTTTTCCATCACTTGCTGTGCTCCCTTCGTAGTTGTCTTATCCTTATTATCCCAATTAAATGTGAACAATTTTAGGGACATTTTTGAATATATCCCCCAAATAACTAAATCGACTATCCGGTTCCATTGCGTTAATGGTATGCTTTTATTAAATAACTCAAGGATGGTATATCTAATGTCAACTCAATTCACTGATTTATGGACACACGCCGGTACCTTTCACGCTGATGAAGTGTTTGCCACGGCCATGCTTTTAACCCTCCAACCTAACGCTGCTGTGCACCGTGTTAATGCGGTGCCTGCAGACATTGACACCGCTGCTGACAACGGTGCGATTGTCTACGATATTGGCGGTGGGCGCTTTGATCATCACCAACGGGGCGGTAATGGTGCGCGAGAAAATGAAGTCTCGTATGCATCGGCTGGTTTGATTTGGCAACATTTTGGCGCTGAGATTATCGCAACTGCACAAACTAGCGCTGATACTGATTTGCAACGCGTAGTGGATAATGTTGATAAACGCTTAATTCAAGGACTTGACCTCCAAGATACCGGCGAATTACAAGATGCGGGGGTTGCAATGACTGTTGGTACAGCCATTGCTAACTTCAACCCAGGTTGGGATAGCAATGATGATGCTAATACTCGTTTTGACGAAGCCGTCCACGTTGCCGCAATGATTCTTGAGAACACAATTAACCGTGCCCTTGGCTCACTGAAAGCTGAAGTAATCGTCAAAGCTAGTTTGGCGACCGCAACGGATGGTTTGCTCGTACTGAATCGTTATTTACCATACCAAGGTGTCCTCTTTGATTTAGCGGATGACACTATTTTGGTAGTTGTCTACCCAAGTAATCGTGGTGGTTATAACTGGAAAGTCACCAACGTGGAACCCCACTCATTTGAAGCAAAAATTCTCGCCCCCGAAAATTGGCGTGGCCTCAAAGATGCTGAATTGCAAGCTGTCACTGGTGTTGCTACGGCTTCATTTGTGCACACAGCCGGCTTCATCGGTGGTGCGCAAACGCTTGCCGATACTATCAAAATGGCACAGCTGATTATTACGCAAAATGAAAAACCCGGTCTTGCCTAAACTTCTAGTTCTAACGGTATTTAACATAGAGAAAAAAGCTTAACCAAACTTGCGGTTAAGCTTTTTTCTTGTAATAACATGTTATTCTGCGTCGGGACCAAACTGGGCTTCAGCCAAACTTTCGCTCAAGCTTTCAATGGTCTCATCATTTAGCATCCCCATCCATGCGTCCACGTTATCCTTGTTCTTATCACCAAGGGCATTCCCAATGGTCGTGAACATGCCACCAGCGACTTGCTGCCACAGCTTTTCAACTGCCCGCGTCATTTTCGCATCATTCCATTTTTTCGCCATTCCACGACCAGCATTCTTACGTTCTTCGTCGGCATAAGCGTTTTCAAACCATGACTCTACCCCGCTCTTAGCATTGGCTTCGATGTAGGCGATAAATTCTTTTTCGTTCATTGTTGCCCCCTTCAATATCATTTGCTATGGAACATTCTAGTATCCTTTAGTTCCCCAAGATCTTGCAGCAACCCGAAACCTCCGTGCTCCGGCCTTAACAAATGGCTTCATCGGTTAATTTATATGCATTAACCATACCACAATGCCAAACAAAAAGGAGCCGTTTTCCAGCCCCAAATTAACTATTCTAAATTTAAGCAGCAGCCGTTCTGACAGCAAATTACTTAGCTGGTTGCGCAATTAATTCCATTGCATGCTCACCATCAGCTTGTGTCAAAATGTAGTAAATATCTTCGATTTGATCATAGTCTTTCAACATGTCTGTATTAATACTCCTCAAGATTTTCATGGGATTTAGTATGGCTTTGAATTAAGCAAGCGGCGCTCATATCAAAATTTCCATACTAAACGACAGAAACGCATCAACTTCAACCTCAGTCAAACTTGATGCGTTTCAAAAATATTTCTTACATGCTTAAACTTGCTTAATACGGAAAACGGCTAAAGCATCGTAGCTATTTTCAGTAATGTTGAATGTTACTTTTTCAATTTCATATTCTGAATTTTGTGAAAGGTAATCATTGATTCGTGAATCAACATTTGGGTTTTGGCGTTCTGAACGGAATAATTTTACGTGTTGCATTAAGATCTCCTCTGTAGTGGTGACGAATTGTCAAGTTATGTTGTTTCCATCTTAACCGAATAGTCGTCCCCATTACCACCAATAACCCCCAGCTTCACAAAAGCTACTAACCTCATGCTATGCATTCATGAAAGCTTCAAGGTTAAGGTGCAGCGTACACGAATTTTCCCAACATTCCTACCATATGCGCATGTTATCGCCGCATGAAAACTGATTCATAACGGTGATTTATCAGGTTAAATTAACATTTTGCTTTTCTTGTCCACTACATACGTACGTTTATACAAATTTCGTTACATTTAATTCGTATTATGCATACATTTTGGCTTTTAAATCTGTTATTATTAAGGTATTAATTCAAAAACAGAAGGAATCTACCTCATGCATAAACAAACAGTCTACTTAGCTGGTCCATTTTTCTCCGATGCCCAAATTGATCGCGTACGGAAAGTCGAAGCACTCCTCAAAGCAAATGATACAATCGACGTTGATAACATTTTTGTGCCAATGGATCACCCTACTTCACAATACGCTTTTGGTTCTGTTGAATGGAAACGCGCCACGTTCCAACACGACATTCGCCAAATTGATAATTCTGACGTGATGGTCTTGATTCTTGATTACAAGCTCGAAGAAGGTAATTTGGAACCTGACAGTGGCACCATGATGGAACTTGGGTATGCATTTGCTCATAATACGCCAATTATTATTGTGCAATTCGATGCAAATGAAGCGCCCGTCAACTTGATGGCTGCCGAAGCGTACACCGCATTCTTCTGGAAAGAGGAAGTCGACCACCTCAAATACTACGATTTCAACACACTCGAATACAAAGCCGTTGAACGTAGTGTAATTTAACGAATTAAAACAGAAATAAGCTCATCATTCGTGGTGAGTTTTTTGTTTTGCATGGCCTAGTCCGCATGGCAAAGCTAATTTGTTTATGCCCAATTCTTGTTCTGGTATAATTAGGTTATAAAAACAACGAATCATTCCTGAATGCAACAAAGCCATGAAGGAGGAAATCATCATGAAAACATGTAGAAAATTAATTTTATACATTTTGACAATCACGTTGGTTTTAGGTATCGGTAGTGCGGTTATTCCGACAACTTCAGCCGACGCTAGTTTAAAAGTCGTCAAAAAATTACCAAAATCAATTGCCAAAACTTGGTATACGTCTGGTGAAAGCCGTGGGATTCCAGTCACTGCGACAACTAGTTTCAGCAAGAAAACATTCAAGCTTTCCATCAAAGTTGGCGCTAACAAAGAAACTACGACTTTCAAAATTGCAAAAATCTTGAAACATTCTAACAATAAGTACACAATCGTTTCCAAAAAAGATGGCAACCTAACCTTTAAATTAGTGACCAAAAAATTTAAAGGAAAAAAGTACAAGGTGTTAGCTGTCGATGACGAATCACTGACAATCTTATTCTTTACCACTGCCACCAAAGCTAAAGCGACGGGTTACAACTTTATGCAATGACTAGTACCTAAGTAAATATTTTGATTCAGAACGCAAAAGACGCTGACACTTAATGTGCCAACGTCTTTTTTATGCTTACTTTTCAGCGTCTTCTGCTTCTTCGTCTTCGGGGTCAATATCTGGGTGCCCACGTCGTTCGAGCAATTCAGTATCAGCCTTCTTAACAATCATCCGGTACAACAAGTTTTCCATTTCCTTGGCGTCAATTGGATCAAAATCATTAACATCAATTTGGAAAGTAAAATTGTTCACTTTTGTGATGACCCCAGTGAATGGTTTCGTAATACCTTCATAAGGAAGGCTCTTACTAAAACTAATCAAATCGTCCACGTAGTAGTCTGGAAGATCATCCATTTTTGCTTGGTCTTTGTTACTTGCCATTTTGCTGTTACCCCGTTTCTAATAGTGCACACAATTTGCTTACTCTATTATGGACTTTTTTTCGACAAATTGCATGCTATTAATCTTAGTTAATGAATATTTGTCCCACAAAAGCTGAAACTTCTGTGAACACAAGGGTTATTGGTATGTGAATCTTTTTAATTAAGCTAACATTATATTAACAAATAAATATCTTGAGGAGTATTTTATGAGCAACTCGATTGCAGAAGCCCGCGTTTCACGTTTACCTGAATCTGCTACTAAATTCAAAATCGGTATGCTACAACATAGCATGCAATCATTTCCTGATTCAATTGAAAAGACCGTGGCTGCAAACATCGCAACCGCCACTAAGCAAATTGAAACCCTTGCCCAAGCTGGTGCTAAAGTAATTTGTACCACCGAGCTTTTTAATGGCCCATACTTTTGCCAAGTCGAAGATCCCGAGTTCTTGCGTCTTTACGCGGAACCATCACCTGCCAATGTTGGTGGTAAAAAAGTTTATCCGGCAGGACACACCAATGCGCAGATGGCTCAATTAGCTGCCAAGCTTGAAGTCTTCATTGTTTCATCTTGGTACGAATTAAACATCGACAGCGCTGGTACGGAACACTTCTACAACACCTTGTCATTATTTGATGACACAGGCGCCGAAATCGGGACTTATCGAAAACATCACATCCCCCGTGGCCCTAACTATTTCGAAGATTATTATTTTGAAGCGTCTGGCGATGCCCAAGACGATGGCTATGTTGTCGTGCCAACCAAATACGGTAATATTGGCCTGTTAATTTGTTGGGATGAATGGTTCAGTGAACCTTCCCGCATTCTCGCCATGAAGGGTGCCGATTACATTTTCTATCCATCAGCAATTGGCACCGATGCCGCTTTTGAAAATGACAACTTGAGCAAAGCCCACATGTGGCAAAACGCAATTCGTTCACACGCCGTGCAAAATAATATTTATACCTGTGCAAGTAATCGCGTGGGAACCGAATATATTACCGATTTGCCAACTAACTTAACTGGCCCAGCAAACGGCCGTGAATTCATTCCATTTTTCGGGAATGGTTTTGTCGCTGACCCATCAGGTGAGTTGGTATCACGTTACGCCGGCAAAAATGATACCGATACCGCTGCAATGGGTGAAGTGGCTGAAGCCCCCCTCATCGCAGACATCGACCTTGATATGCTCGACGATTATCGCAAGAGCTTCCACTTCTTAACCTTCCGCCGCCCAGAAACCTATGATTTACTTACTGAACCGCTTGATTAACTGTGGTACGAAACATTATCATTCCGAATATTAATCGAGGCGCTCGCAATTATGCGGGTGTTTTTTATTTTTTGTAAAATCGTATTAATTTTTGAACGGTCATGCTAAAAAGTGCTAATTCATTTGAACTAGCACTTGTCTTTGAATTTGAAGTATTAGAACCGCTCCATTAATTATCACATTACTGTTTCGTGAACTTCATGCCAGATTCGGTGAATGATTGCTTGTCCTTAGACAAAGTTGCCGTTTCAGAATCATTACCAATCTTGATTGTCAGCTTGTCACCTTTAAATGTAACTCAGCTGGCAAGTTTTAATAGTCTACAACATTGCTATATATAATTCATAGGCATATATCAATTATATACTTTAAAGTATAATCAACTCATATAGAAAGAAGGACTTTGTCATGGCAAAAGCATTATGTATGAATTGTAAGAAACCTATCAACGAATTTAAAGACCTTAACGCAACGAAAACTTTGGATAAAATTTATCTTTGTGGCCCTTGTATGGAGGAATTTAATTTATCTTCGGACATCGTTAACCAAGCGAGTGCTGAAGAAATTTTGCTCCTTATTAATAATCCGGCAGAACGTGAAGCGATGCTTGAAGCTATCACTCGACACACTTCAAACATGGAAACCGTGGAAGCAGGTCAATCGGCTTATTCAGCTGAGCGCATCAAAGCATATCGTGCACATCAAGACATATTGGTTGAAAATGAGAATGAAATCAATCAATACTTCTTGTCACAAGCAACAACAAAAACTCAATATAAGACTTTAAAGTTTAAAGATTCTCGGTGGGGCGCACTTGATACAAGTCAAATTGATGAAGCATTAAATATTGAAGCAGCATTTGGGTGGCGTGTGTCTGCTGTTTCAACAAATGAATTGGGTAAAAATTCCGGAAGTGTGCCTCTAAACCTTGGCAGTATCGGAATTCAAGCAGGCGTAAACGCAACAGTTGACGTAACTCTAATTATTCTTGAACGACAAGTACCTTTAGAATTATTGAAATAGCAATTGAATAATCAATCTTATTTTATCTGTTTGTGATAAATTCTATTGGAACCGCCCCAGTAAGAAACATGAAATCGAAACGTTATCAGCATAATAGACATGGCCATTCTTTTTATTTACGGGGAACATGGTATTCTACGTGGGTTATTAATTGAACTGGAGCATTAAGGATGAAGAAAATTATTGTCACATTGTTAACTGTTCTAGCGTTCACTACATTAGGGAGTACAGCCGTATCAGCCAAGGAATACATGCCGATACAAGGTGTGTACTATGTGAAGCTTACTAAGCGTGTAAAGGTGGTCAAGATACGCAACACTTACCCACTAGCAAACTCATATGCTGTTAAAACTTTTTACTTAAAAAAAGGTACTAAGATTAAGATAACTCAACCAGCAAGTTATAACTGGGTCCGAGTCGTTAAGCCAACTAAGTATACTTATGCGATTGATAAACCTTATACTGATACTAAATGGTTTAAGGCCATCAAGAAATATCCTAACTTCTACCAGAGCTAATCTAAGCACGTCTAAGACCATCGAATATAAACGGTGTTTTTTTTTATTATGCCCATCGTTAAATATTCACACGAATTATGCTCTCCCTACCATTGAAGCGAAACTGCTAATCTTTCACGCTGAACATCCTTGCCACTTTCTTGCATAGATTTCGCTTTTGAGTCCAAAAAACAGAACGGTCATTCATTTATGTGCAATAAAAAAACCACCAACAGGGGTGGTTTAGTTGATGTTAATTATTTGCATTATTGACTTTCCAAGCATATGACTCGGTTTCGGAATTATAGCCCGTTTTCCAAATAGTTATGTTATCTTTTCCGTTTGAAGGCGTATACTGAATCCACGTTCGCCCTAGATATGGTGGAATTTGATTCAAAAATTCGGTAGGTGCTTTTTTTGAATAATACTCGCTGAGACCATATTCTTGATATGTGTCAGTATTAAATAGGTCAAAGCTACGGCCATTGAATAGTGATTCTGAATAGAATTTTTGCCCATTATAGATGACAAAATTATCGAACGTTAGAACAGTTGCGCCAGTCTTGATAGTAACTGGTCGTAAACATTCTACGTCTTTATATATTATGGTGTCACATATTGTAAACTCTTTTTTGAATAAACTATCATTATTACCGGAAATCATCTTATTTGCTTTGCTGATGTCATCGAGTAGTGATTGGGTTATAATTCCGATGACTTTTAGATTTTCTGGCGAATTCGGCCTTTCAGAATTAATATCATCAAGCAAAAATCCTGATAAGGTTATTAAAGAATCAGTAGTATTTTCCCCGATGACCGAACTCGGATATCTGTCAGTGATATATTTCGCCTGCGTAATTGCGTTTTTTGCATCAGTAAACAATTTACTATGATCTTGTTGATACTTTACAATAAAGTTTCGATCGTGTCTAATCGTAATCGTTCTAATGTTTTTAGGGGCCATATAGCCAGTGAATGATAATTTCACTGGTGAAAATTGTGTATTAAAGGCAACTTTTGTTGGTACTTGCTTTAGTACTTTTGAATTTGTTATATATTTGACTGT
Source organism: Periweissella cryptocerci (assembly GCF_004358325.1). Taxonomy (NCBI): domain Bacteria; kingdom Bacillati; phylum Bacillota; class Bacilli; order Lactobacillales; family Lactobacillaceae; genus Periweissella; species Periweissella cryptocerci. The sequence goes on from NZ_CP037940.1 coordinate 789,827, forward strand.
AACGGTATACGTTCGTATCTTGTACGCAACTTTAATTGTTTGGTTCTTCGTGATTTTAACCGCTTTAATTTTCTTAGGTGCAAGATAGCCCTTGATATTAAGCTTTTTTGCGACAAACTTCTTTTTCAACTGAACCTTAGTTTTAGCTGTTTTTAAAACTCGTTTACCATCAACGTATTTCACGATAACAGTTGCGTTACGCGCAGCTGCATGAGTAGTCGTTGGTGAAACTACGTTAATAAACATCCCTAAAGCTAACGCGGAAGTGACTAGCAAAGCCGTTGTTTTCTTCATCCCTAAAGAATCTCCTAATGCCTTTTAACGTGATTGTAGCACGTAGCTATATTATTGACGATTTAAGCTTATTTGTACATAAAAAATACCCACACAGCAAGCTAAAGCATCTTATGAGTATAGTTATTATCAAACTACCGATTGCGGAGTAAAAATACGAGTTAGATATGTAATTCAGCAACATAATATCCTAATTTTGAATACGTTCCGACAAAAAAGACATCCCCGGAAGAATGCCGCATCTCGACTACTGCCAGTCTAAATTTTAAGTTTTACTAGTTCCGATAAGCAGAAAATAGTATAAAACAAAAAACGCCGCAAACACTGATATACCAGCGTTTAACGACGTCTAATGATGTATTATAAATACTAATAGTGCGCATGGGGAGAATCGAACTCTCATCTCTGGAACCGGAATCCAGTGTGATATCCATTACACTACACGCGCATTCGTTTTAACAACAATATTAATTATACACATAATTCGAAGTTCAAGCAACAATTTTTCATATCCGAGTCGTCCCCCGTTTGTATTACCCATTTTTTAAATTTCCCCTTTGCAGTAATCCAATAAAATGCTAAAATATCCTTTGTTAACGGAGAATTACCCAAGTCCGGCTGAAGGGAATGGTCTAGAAAACCATCAGGTCATGAAAGTGGCGCGAGGGTTCGAATCCCTCATTCTCCTTACTAGAACTTCGCCGATTTCAGAGATAGTGACTGAATGGCTAAGCTTGCTACAACATCAAAAAATCGTCATGCCTGCGCTTTAATCAGCGTTGGCATGACGATTTTTCATTTTCAAACTACTTTATTTCACATAATCAATACAAATACATTAACTGACTATTTGTCACCCTTCTTACGACGTTTTGCCGCACCAAGGCCTAAGAATCCCAATAATGTGACACCTAATGCAGCCAACCAGTTATCGCTCTTTGATTCACCAGTTTGTGGCAAGCGATTTTGGTTGCTTCCAGTAGCTGATGAAAGTGGTGTAGTTGCTGTCTTAGTTTCAACATTCGTCGCCAAATTCGTGGGCATTGCCGTCGTGATGGTTGTTCCCCCACCTACCGTAGCAGTCGGTGTTGTCGCAACTTCAGAAATTAATGGTGCTTTTTTTGGTGTGCTTGGGGCAACTTTTTTAATGTCCTCAGGGATATTACTTGTTGGTGGCACAGGAACATCTTCGCCCGGTGTCCGCGTAATATCTTCATTAGGGAATGGTGTCAATGGTGCTTCCGGTGTAACAGGTTCACCTGGTATCTCCGGATTTGTTGGCGTATCTGGTTCCGCTGGTACTTCCGGATTCGTTGGCGTATCAGGTTTTGCTGGTACTTCCGGATTCGTTGGTGTGTCAGGTTCCGCCGGTACTTCCGGTGTTATTGGTGTATCAGGAACCTTATCCTTACCCGTTGCCTTGGCGTTAAACCAAGTGTAATCGTGAGTAGTTGTCGTGTAAGTGTATTGCGTATACGTTACCTTTGTTTCTTGTTTGGTTGAAGTATACGTTGGCCGGACAACATCAAATAATTGTGCTGGTGCTTGCACGCTCATGCGGAAATCCATCCCGTAATTTGATGCGCCAGTAGCAAAATCTTGATCATCAGAGCCAGCTGCAAGTTCAAACATGCTAGCGTGGTGAGTGTAGAACGAACCGTTATAATTGTTCCAATCAATCACGACAATTGCGTGCCGACCGCCAGCAACTGCTGGAATATCGTAGTAGCCGGTATATACCTTACCATTTATGTTAATTGATCCGGCATTATACGTCCCTTGAGCTGGAATTCCGTTAAATTGAATATTCAGCGCATTAAAGATTTGCGCCACAAGTTGTGGGTTATATGATGATGACGCTGGATTAATCGCTTGATCAAACGCACCGCTGTTAACTGCATCTTGCGTAATTTGCACCGTAATATTGGAGTTGAAGGTACCCTTAGTTGTGCCATCACCCGTATTAACAGATTGTTGTGAATCAGAATTAAGCACACTAATTGGCGCCGTTGTTGTACTTGATGAAGCCACGACTTTTGCATCATTAAAAGTCCCCTTCAATGCATCAGCAGCAGCTTGCGTCAAGCCAGATCCGCCACTAACAACCGCAGTACTACCAGTTGCAACCGCATTTGAGCCAGGTGTCAATTGATCTTTAAAGACTGGCGTGGTATCAACTGGTACCGTTGAAGTAGTTGATGTGTAACTACCAGCTGGTAATCCTGGCACCATATCAACATTGGTAAATGTTTGTTGCCCAGTTACCGTCACATCGGTATCGGCCGCCACATCCTTAGTTGGATCCACGTAACTTGTTTTAGGATCACTTGTGGTTGTTTGGTCGTTGAACAGACCGGCCGCTTGTAAGTCTGCAGGAACATCAGCTAGACTAGTCGAATTTCCCATCGTCGTTGCGCCATCAAGTTGAATGTCTTCTTGATCAGGGTTCGCATTGGTGTAATCAGCAATCGCCTTAGCCTCAGTCTTAGCTTGTAAATCAGCCAATGAATCTGTTGCAGCTACAGCCGGCGCTGCCGTCTTCAATGCGGTTACGCTAGCAGTAGTAACTACCGGTGTTGCGACTGCTGCTTGAACTACTGGTGTGGCTGCAGTATCAGCCTGAACTGCCGGTGTACTTGCTTCAGCTTGAACGGCTGGAGTAGCGGCTTGTGTCGTTGCAACTGCAGTTGTATCTGCTATTTTTTCAGTCGCCGTAGTGTCATCGGCGTCTTTATCAGCTGCAATGTTTGCGTGCAACTTAATGTTAATTTTATCTTTCTTAGCTCCAGTTGTAGCTTTAACTGGGAGACTAACCGTTGCATTTTGGTCATCAGTTTTTTCAACTGATGTTGGTTCATCTTCATCATAGACAGTTGAAGCGTTCAACTTCACCCCTGCGGCTTTACCAATCGTTTGCTTACCGACCCGTGTGCCGGCACCATATTTGGCAGCTGCTTTGGTAACTCCATCAAAGTGCTTAACCGCATCTTCTTTTGATACAGCATTTGAATAGTTGACGTTAACTGTATTGTGTTCCGTCTTATATCCGGTTTGGGTTGAAGTTGCATTCTCGTAGTTGGCAGTCTGACCTTCATCAACCCCTTGGGCAGTTACGGCAGCTTGGGCATCTGAATCATCTTGCGTGTTACCATCGTTACTACCGCTAGTTGAATCAGCCGAAACGCCAGCAATATTTGAATTACTCATCATAAACATTGAGGCAGCCGCAACCCCAGCACCTAACCAAATTTTTGTGTTTTTTGAGTTCTTAGCATTTTTTATTTCTGTGTCTTCAGTTGTTTGCATTTTCAAATCTTTTTCATTCACTGTCATTTTCGTATTTTCTCCTCATAATTTCATTAAATTCGGATAGCCCGGACGGCTCCTCATAATTTCATTGTATTCGGATAGCCCAGATGGCTCCTCATAATTTCAATAAACTCAGAACTGATTCTTTAAATCGACACGTAGTCGATTTCGTAGACCAGATGGCTCCTCAGCATTTCATTATCTGTTTAATTGCTATTTATTCTAGCGTGGGATTGTCGTTTCCGTACTTTTCAAGTATCGAATTACCGAGTTTCTATTGTCGGTGTTGTTTTTTTCGTGCTACTACGGTCTCAGACGAAATAAACCCTTTATTTGCTCAGCTTCAACCCGATATTGGTTGGAGTTGGTCGATTTGCTTGAATAATGTCCCTATTTCGGGCTTGGTAGTCACATTTTGTAACTTAGTTTCTACTTCATCTAGAGCATTCGCTAAGTCATGCGGCATAACCCGATTATGATTGGCATAATAGTTTCGGATAAACTCAATTAATGATTCACAATGCGCCCTCGCGTCATCAACCGTCATTTTCCGTGCTGTACTAAGCATGACCGCTTCGCTTAAGTCATTGATTGCCTCAACAACACCGACAAAATCACGGGGCACAATCGCTTGGCCAATCATTAAGTCAACTTTTTGGATTTGTTGGACCACACTATAATCTGTCGAAACAAAATTAGTATAAGCACCGTAATGAATCGGCATCAACAAGCTAGTAACATATTCTCGGCATTCTTCCTTAAACGTTGGTAAGAGCGCAGTAAAATCCTCTAACGCCTGGCATAACTGGTGATTTTCCATCACGACATCAGGTGTCGTTAACGCCACTTGATAAGCTGATTGTAGCGCTTGATACTGGGTGCTAATCGTTTCATCGGTTTGAGCCACATCGTAGTCATCCAATAAATTTTTCGCAAGTTCAAGTGCAACATCCATTGATTGAATTTTGACGTCGCGAGTCTTCGATGAAATGAGATCTTGATACGTACGTAAATCCGTACTTATTTTTTCAATATCATCCCCAGGCTCGAGCGCCTTTATTTGTTGTTTCACGTGTTGATATAGTGCCACGATTTCTGGGTCACTATTCAACTTACGTTCGGCTGCTTTTTGATTCAAATGACTCAATAAGCCCGTGATAAATGCGCGGACTTTTTGGATATGCGCAACATCGTCTAACTTCGGCACATCCAAAAAATCCGCCGCGTCGTCAACTAAATAACGCAAGGTCCCACCCATTGTTAAGTAGGTCATATTTTGATTTCCAAGATCTTTTCCAGACTTAAAAAAATCTACGTTTGCTTGATCTATTTCCTTTGCTACCATATTTTTTACCCCGCATCATTTAGTTTTTCGCTCATTATAATTATCTCATTATTTTGACAAATGAGCCCTTTACAAGGCTTGTGAAATAAAAGCCAACGTTGTCATAGCAGTAGCTACACCTAATGATAAGCAGCAATTTAAGCTATTAAAACTTAAATCTTTTTAAATACCGCTGTTCCCATTGAAAAGCGTTCCGCTAACGAGTAGGATAGTCGTTTGGAGCTATTATATTATTGATTGAAAGAAGACACATCTCATGAACAAAAAACTACCATTAATTCTAAGCTTAGTTGCTGCATTTGGATTATTATGTGTACCAATTACCTCGCATGCTGCGGTTAACCTCAGCGAAAACAGTCACAAGGCCGTTGCCGCTAAAGTTATCAAGACCACGAAAATTCCTGCCACCAACGTTTTTCCTAAAAGCTACAAAAATGCCACTCTTATCAAAAGTGGTACACATTTCTATCAAGCCTCAAGTTACATTAAATCAGTGTATTACGCTGCTGGTACCTTTGTCGTGAACAAGCGTGTCATGATTAAATATCACGGCAAGTCACATGCTTTCTACCAAGTTCGTAACCTATTACTTGAAAATGATCCTGAAGGTACTGACCACGAAACGTTTGTCCCTGTTAGTGCCGTTAAGCGCGGAATTAACCCCCAACAAACAGCCGTTGTTTTACACGCAAAAGCCATCAATCCACATTTGGAAACTGTGAAAAAATTAACACCTACGTATCAAATTCAAGGCTCTAACGTATTCAAAAATGCGGCCATGGTTAAGATTGATACCTTACCTAAGGGATTCACCTACTCACGAACTGGTTACCAAGTATTCTTGGCTGAACACGATGGTAACGTGCAACTTTACAATGAAATCAAATCAGGCGTAAACTTTTATTACATCAAAGTCGGTCAATACAACCTGGCCGATTAGCAATACTTAACATTAGCAGCGGTATGTGGAACTAATTCCCATACCGTTTTTTGATACAAAAATTACGTTCCTGTGTCAATTTTTTCCACAGATACTGCTCAAAAAATAATTACTTATCATTATCGAACTCCCAACTAATACGAAAAGCCCTCTTTGTACCACTATTATATCACCCTAATTGTTAGTATAGTAAAAAGAGCGAGATAGTTTAACCGCTAAACTATCTCGCTCCGAAAAATTATTTAATTAAAAGATGCTTGTAAGATTTCAACGCCTTTGTTCATTAGGAAGTGCCCTTGCCCTTTGGCGAAGAATCCACCTTCCCATTCACGTCCATACGTCCCGCTCCCAGACTTGAACGTCCAGTAAGACAAGTCCTTCTTAGCTAAGCCACCAACTTTACCCAGTGGCATGCTCATCAACGCGTCATCAGATTCAATGTACATTTTTTGGTTTTGCAAATCAAGCATCAAACCTTGCTTGCAAGTACCAATACTATTCTTAATTACTTGTGCCAAACTCAATTGAACAACATTGTCATCCAAGATTTGTCCGCGATAAATCTTAATTGAGGAATCAGAATAACTGTATGAATAGAAGTTACCGCTGTTATCGAATGCCAAATTGTGCAATGGCGGAATGACCGTGCCACTACTATTCTTCGTTGTATAGTTAATCGTGTAGTCAGCCTTCAATGATGTCATATTGATTCGTTGGAGGACTGATTTGGTTTCGGTATATGATTTATCCTTGTTCTGCTTATCAAGATACATCCATAAATGGCCGTCCTTGGGATTATAAGCCAGCGCTTGACCGTGACCAATCGTAATCAACGGACCAACTTTCACCCACTGGTTGTAGCTTGCGCGGTCAGCATCAGAAACGGCATACTTTCCGTTCTTATCATTGCCGTAACGCGCAATATAGTATAAGTTATAAGCAATTTGACGTAACTTCGCAAAGTTAGCCGTCGTATCTAAGCCAGCGGCCTTCATTGCTGAATAATCGTACCGCATAATCCGGCCTTGGTTGTTACCAGCGTCATAACTCACCATTGCGTAAAGGTAACGGCTTTGATCATAGGCTAATGATTGGACATTATCAAAACCGTTATAATTGCCGACACCATTACCAGTTGATCCGGTGCTGTATTTATCATTTTCGGCACTCGCAATTGGTAAGAAAAATTCTGTCGTTAACGTCATGCGGCTCGCGTTAATATTTTTCTTTGAAGTATACACATTCGCTACCGACTCAGTGTGCGCGTTGTCACCATAATTAGCTGATGTTGCATAATCTTTAAAGTTGTTGGGTGCCTTCACAAAAGCGGGCGCATTGCTGTTATTCACAGTTGGAACTTTACTCAAGGCGTAATTAGCGAGCGGGTTCGTCGTCATTGTCGTCGTGGTAGCGGACTTAGTGTATTGTGCTTGAAGCGCACTGGTCGGCACATATCCGACTAAACTCGTCCCATCTTGCTTAACTTCATAATACGTTGCGTTTTTCTTGTTAGTTTGGTTGACCGTCACTTGTTTACGAATTGTAAAACGTTGCTTGGCACCACGCGTGGCTTTCCCAGCTTTTTTCATCGTAAATGACTTCTTAATTGAGCCACTAAACTTATTAACCGTCGCATTGCTTACTAATAAAGTTTTCCGGTTACTGATGTTTTTGGTTTTGGTCACCTTGTTGACGGCTTTAGTCATCTGGTTAATCGCAACGTAACGATTGCCACTCAACTTGTAATATTGTTGCTTCTGCCCGTTACTTTTACGGACAGTTATCAGTTGCTTGACCGTCCAAACGGTATGTTGATAGCTTTTTAAATTACCAGATTTCTTAAATTTAAAAGTCTTTTTTACGTTCTTACCGCTAAATTTATATAATTGGCCTTTTTTAACCTTGGTGATTAATTTACGTGAACTAATTTTTTTCGTTTTAGTAACTTGATTCTTGCCAGTTGTGCGGACAGCTTTTTTCTTGGCGGCGACTTTCTTCAAATCAGTCGTTTTCACATAACCATTTTTCTTGCCAAACTTCGCTGCGTAATACGTAACGTTTTTCTTGCCTTGTCGTACCACGACTTGTTTCTTTACCATGATTGTTTGCTTGCTATATTTTTTCAAACTTTGCAAATTTTTAATGGTGACCCGCCGACCTTTTTTAGTCGTACTAAGTTTAACTTGCTTAACTTTAGTATTTTTAATGCGGTACTTGGTGGCTTTCTTGTTTGTCGTTTTGACAATGGTTCCCCGGGTGCTGGCGCTAATCGTACCAGTAGTAGGAACGCTGCCGACAATTAATGCCGCTGCTAAAATTGCAATCGTACAAGTTTTTTTATTCATCGTGCACTCCTTGAAAATTTATGTATACTGTTTAACCAGTATTTTTACTAATAATTTCATAATAGCACTCTCAAGTAACAATAACATTGCAGGTGCTTTAAACTAAATTACGTGAGAAGTCATTCCGACTACAAACTACGACCGTTTTTGATATATAATAGGCGTATGAAAAAATTTGAAGTCAACACAGCTGAAGCTACACAAGCAATTGGCGAACGCCTCGGTGCGCTCGTCACAGCCGGCGATGTCATCTTACTAGATGGCGATTTGGGTGCCGGCAAAACAACCTTCACTAAAGGCCTCGCCCTTGGTTTAGGTATCAAACGTAATATTAAAAGCCCCACCTTCACGATTATCCGTGAATATCAAACTGGTCGCCTGCCGCTTTACCATATGGACGTTTATCGTCTCGAAGATGGTAGTGGTGATGAATTAGGTTTAGAAGAATATTTTAATGGTGATGGTGTTAGCGTGGTCGAATGGTCACAATTTGTTGCTGATGAATTGCCAGCAAACTACATGAAGCTATCATTTAAACGCGATGATGCCGACCTCGATTCAACTAAGCGGACCATTACGATTACCGCCGTGGGCGACCACTTTAACCAAGTTTTGGAGCAATTATCATGACAGCAGAAGTCAACATTCGCCCAGCCGTGGGCACCGATGCGTCTGGGTTATTAGCATTACTGGCAACTTTAGCAACCGAATCCGATACTTTTACGGTTTCCGAAGCATCACGCCATGTCACAGCTGAACAAGAAGCCCAACAAATTGACGCACTCCACCAAACGACAGCTAACATTATTTTTGTCGCTGAATTTGCTGGCCAACTAGTCGGCTTAGCCACGGCCACTGAACTCCATGACCAGCATGGTACGAGTGAAGTTGGGGTGGCGGTGCTTGGTGCATTCCAAGGAAATGGGATTGCCCAAGCGTTGGTCGATGAAATCATTTATTGGGCTGAAACTTTTAGTACCCTCGATAAACTCTTCTTGTCCGTCCAAGAACGGAATCCAGCAGCAATTCACATCTATGAAAAGCTCGGTTTCACGCCTATTCCAGATTCAACAAAAAGCGTGGCGGATATGGATGGCGAAGTAATTCCCGCCTTTGACATGCAATACACATTGGCGCCGTTGGTTGGCTAATAATTGGGGCGTAGTTTACGGGAGTATTGATAATCACCTAAAACGCTAACTACCATACATGGCAAGCAACCGACTACACCCCACAAGACTACCAAAACTCAACATTTGAAAGGATACCTCATATGAATTTCGTTGCAATGGATTTTGAAACTGCCGGCCCTGAACGTCATAGTGCCGTTTCGCTCGCCCTCGTCGTCGTGCGCAATAACCAAGTTGTCGATGAATTTTACTCACTAATTAAGCCCGAAACCCCATTTCATTGGCGCAACATTCAAATTCATGGCATTCATGAAAAAGACGTCGCCGACGCTCCCAAGTTTCCTGAAGTCTGGCAAACAATCCAACAATTCTATACACCGGATAAACTAGTTATCGCGCATAATGCGCCCTTTGACAATGGTGTGTTGAAGAGCACGTTGGAATACTATGGCATTCCAGCACCACATTATTTATCATTAGACACGGCGCGGACAAGTCGGAAACTATTTCCAGAGTTTCCCAATCACAAGTTAAACACTGTTGCCGCACAGTTGGGCATTAATCTTGAACATCACCACAATGCGTTAGACGATAGTTTAGCAGCGGCCAATATTCTAATTTACGAGGATGAACATTTCGGCCCCGACCAATTAAAAAAACTGGTCAAAGTTATCTGAACTAAAAAAGAAAGTGGGACAAAAGGCGGTTTGCAGCCTTTTGTCCCACTTTCTTTTTTGCTCTTGTACGAATTTTTTATTCTAGCGTAGGATTCTCATTTCTGTACTTTGGTTTAAGGATATTCATGTACCCACGGAATATACCTTAAGCACTCGTTTTTGCACATCACAAAATCAGCGATAACTGATTTGATTGAATCTACACCTTACGATTGTTTTTTCTAGTTAGCGAATTATTACTAACTAACGCAGTGGCCAATTTTATTCAATTCCACGTTAAAAAGCTCGATTTCTTCTTACAGAAATCGAGCTTTTTGCTGTTATCCGAATTTTTGGTTCTATTTACTCTAATTACTCTTCCGTTGGATCAACCAAAGTTGCATTTTCGGCATAATTAATATATTGCCGTAATGAAATCGCCGTTTGACGAGAGATCCGATGTTGTTCGTACAACTGTTGTACCCCTTCACGCTGCGTCGATAAAGCCGCTACTTCAAGCTCGGCACGTTGATGGTCATATTGCGTTTGATTATCTAATTTACTATCTTTAACTTTTTCAATTCGATTTCGATATTGAATAATCAAATTATAAACGGCGTGATAATCATAAACTTTATCGCTATCTTTCTTATCGAGATACGCCGATAAACCTTTAATGGCAGCCTTCGCCGTTTCATGGCGAACCAAATCGTATTGTGCTTGGAGCGCCGTCGTATGATCGTCACTAAGCCAAATTCTAGCATTCCGGAAGAAGCGACGAATCGCCAATTCAATCCATTTGCTTGAAAATGTTGGATGTTGGTGAATATAATTTTCAAGATCAGCCTCAGCCCGATCAATCCGACGCGTTTCAGAGTGATAGACAAGCATTGAGATTTCCTCATCCGCCAGCAACTTCATCAACCGATTCCGTTCGATTTCCAAACCAATCGTCCGCAACTCAACTTCATCCCGAATAATGGGCGTTAGTGCTGTGTTTGACTGATATTTTAGCTGAATACGGCGAATCAAGAATTGATACTCCAAGATTAAATCATAGGCTGCTGATTGATTAGTCTCGCGCCGCAAGTTTTCCAACGTTCGGACGGCTAATTGTAAAATAAAAATCCGGGCCCGCGCTTCGGTCATGAATTGCGGTGCTGGTGCTAATCCTTCAGCAAATAATTTTTTCAAATTAGCGATATCGGGGTTAACCACTTTATCGGCTCGAGTCATGATTGGCAATGCAATCGCGGCCACCACTAAACTAATTAAAATCGTCATCGCGGCAATGGACAACATTAAATCGTGCGTTGGAAAGCGCGTCCCATCATCCATGAACGCTGGTACTGAAAGCACCCCCGCCATCGTAATAGCTCCACGAACCCCAGTTAATCCTGATAAAATTGCGACCCGCCACGTTGGCTTTTCGCTATTTTCGTCCTTAGTAAATATCCGGTGTGTTACTTGACTTAAGTAGGCCCAGAGCACCCGAATGATAAAGATTACCAACCACACGGCTGCCGCATAACCAACTGCTGACAAAATATTAACTTCGGAACTACCGTGACCAATATGTGTTGCTACCGGGAGTTCAATCCCTAAAATCACAAACAAAATCCCATTCAAAATGTAGGCAACAATGCTCCAAGTACTAAAACCGACGAGCGTTAGTTCTGGTGAATCTTCCACGTTTTTATCCGTATGGACATTTGCTAAAATCCCAGCAGCCACCACGGCAATTACACCTGAAGCGTGGAGTAATTCTTCAGCAACAAAGAAAATAATAAATGGGCTTAGTAACTGTAACACCACGTGGAAGACGACATCATCAATCCCTTTACGCCGTAATAAATCACGTACCCAATTGATGGCCATCATCATGACTAATCCGATGACGACCCCAAAAACTGCCATATAGAAGAATGTTCCCGTCGCCGTCATTATGTGGAACGTTCCTGTCAACGTCGCCGCTAACGCAAATTTGAACGCCACCAAACCACTGGCATCATTAATCAGACTTTCACCGGCAACTAAGTGCATAATGTTATCCGGTAAATTCGCTGATTTGGCAATTGCTTGCACCGCCACTGGATCGGTTGGTGATAAAATCGCCGCTAATGCAAATGCGACTGACATCGGCATTGGCGGAATCATCCAGTGAATCATCAAACCACCAACAAACGTCGTAATAAATACTAAGAAAATTGCATTCCCAAAAATTGGGCCGCGCAGTTCCCATAATTCACGTTTCGGAAACCGATAGGCATCATTAAACAATAACGGTGCAATAAATAATAGTAAGAACCAATCAGTATCGAGGTGAATCGTCGTATGCATAAACAGGGCTGCGATAAACCCTAATACAATTTGGATAATACTGACCGGCAGTTTCGGAATAAAATGCGAAATTACATTTCCGAGAATCACTAATGTAATTAATAAAATAATTAACTCAAGTATTGGCAAGTCTTCATCTCCTTTAATTTTCATTAACTGTAAATAATAAATGCCATTCCGTTGCATTTATCCTATCAACATAACGAAATGGCTATCAAATAACATGTAGAATGGCCTTAGTAATTCAGCTTGCTATTTTACGCGTATATACTATAAGTGTAATGGAGCCGTCACCAAAAAACAAATTTAATTACTGGCGCTTTAACTAAAACTGGCCACTAAATTTACAAATCACAAAAATCCGCCGACTACCTTGTTCAAGTAGCAAGCGGATTTTCCACAAACTTAAGCTAATTAATCTTCGCCCATAATGCGTACTTCTGGTTCTAACAAGACGTGATCTTTTTGCGCAACAACTTCCTGCACGTGTTTGATGACGTCTAAGAAATCTTGGGCCGTGGCGTGATCAATGTTGACCACGAAACCAGCATGCTTCCGTGAAACTTCAGCACCACCAGCGCGAAAACCTTGTAAACCAGCGTCCATAATCAACTTACCAGCAAAGTGCCCTTCTGGTCGTTTAAATGTCGAGCCAGCAGAAGGCAATTCGAGTGGCTGTTTAGCAGCACGGCGGGCATTAAAGTCATCCATTTGTTCCCGGATAACGACTTTATCGCCGACTTGCAATTGGAATGTCGCCGCGAGAATAACATCATGCGTGTGTTGCATAATGCTGTCACGGTACGCCAATTGTGCTTCAGCTAATGTGTAGGTCTTGAATTCCCCATCGCGCGATAACACGTCGACAGTTGCTAACACGTCACTTGTTTCACCACCATAGGCACCAGCATTCATGTATACTGCCCCACCGATTGAGCCCGGAATCCCCGCGGCCCATTCGAGACCCGTCAAGCCATGCACGAAGGCAAATTCCGCCGTATCAATCGTTAAACTACCGGCCAAAGCAGTCACTGTTTCACCGTCCACACTAAGTCCGGTCAATTCGGTCATCATCACGACGATGCCACGTAAGCCACCATCTTTAATCAGCAAGTTTGATGAATTACCTAAAACAGTTAGTGCCAGCCCATTTTCGCGCGCAAAATCAACGATTTGTTTTGTTTCTTCTATTGAATGAGGAAAGACCAACCAGTCAGCAGGTCCCCCAATTTTTGTGTGTGTATAATTTTTTAAAGGTTCATCTTTTAATACTTTAATTGCCGGAAAGGCTTGGATTAAATCAATTGCCATTTTTATTGGCCTTCCTATTCTTTATTTTGGATATCGGTAATAAATTGGTCAGCTAACCGGTGCGTCGCAATCGCAGATGTAGGGTCCACTGGATTTTTACCATGCTCGGTTACCGCTACTAAAAATGCTTTAACCATTGGTGCAAATCCCCGCACTTCCAAAGTTGGTGTCCAATCTGGAAAATGTTCAACTTGCACACTAGTTCCTGCTTGCCACGTTGAACTCGTCAAATTATTAATATCGACTAGGCCAGCATCGTAATTAAAGCGCACATGCTCATCATTATATCCAGTCACCATGTTCATCGTAACAAACGCCGAGCCTTGTGGTAAAGCTAACGTCGCCGTCGCCCGCAATAAATTACCATCAGCATCGACTTGCACATTGCCATACGCGTACGCTGCCGTTGGCGCTAAAAATAATGCGGTATCAAACATGTGGAGCATCAAATCATACACGACAAATTTCCATGGTTGATAAGTGCCGATGCGATTTTTTTCAACAATTAGTTGATTGGGCACGCCAAGTTCGTGTAAGTTTGCATTCATCGGTGCAAACCGTCGATTGAATCCAACCGTTAACATCAAGTGGCGTTCCTCTGCTAAGGCGTATAATGCTTCAACTTCAGCTAAATTTTCTGAAAGTGGTTTATCAACGAACACATTAATATCATGCAATAACAAGGTTCGCACAATCATCGCGTGACTAGCCGTAGCGGTATGCACCATGACTGCAACCGGCTGTTGCGCAATCAATGCCGCCAAATCCGGTACTGTCGCCTTAAAATTATACTTAGCTTGTAAGGCGGTCAACTTATTGTGATCGCGGGTTGTTAGCACAAAATAATATTGGTCTTGCAGCGTCGCATAGACTGGTAAATACGCTTTTTGGGCGATTCCGCCTAAGCCCACGACCCCAATTGTTTGCTTTTCCATCACATCCACCTACTTTCATAAATCATCTGCCTACATTTTACCAGATTTTCCGGTAGTGCATGCGTCGAAGTGCTAAATAGTAGCTGCCAAAGCTAATTTTCGGTTCTACTTCGTCTGACGTGGAATTGAATAAACTTGACCACTACGAGGCTGGAACCAGTCTGGACACCGTGATGGAAGACAAGCATTTGAAGCCACAGTGCGGTCTTCAAATGTTTGCGAAGCTTGGTTCGCTAACGCGGTAACCATCTTCACAAATCCATAATCAGTAACGAAACCCGTTACTGATTATGCCATCACGGTGCGAGCTAAAGTCCAGCCTGTTTCCAGCCTCTTCGTTAGTTTGCGTAGGCATTCAGACTAGTAATATGCCGTAATCCTTGTCGCTGCAAGTTTAGCGGTAATTAATAATTCCACGCAGTGACATCATAAATCTCATCACTTTTTATAAATTCCACGTCAGACGAAATAGAGCCGATAAATGGCCACTATTTTCAACTCACTACTGCACAAAAAAAGCCCGACATCTCTGCCAGACCTTTTGATATGATGGAAGATACAGGGCTCGAACCTGTGACCCTCTGCTTGTAAGGCAGACGCTCTCCCAACTGAGCTAATCTTCCATATCACTATGCTATTAATTATAGCACAGTGAATTTATTATTCAATACCAAATTTAATTTTTTGTGTGTCTGTTAACCGCCATTGTAAATAATGGTCCGTCAACTCAAGGGCTTTCACCAAATTTTCTTTGGTGTATTCTGGTTCCAACTCTTTACGTAAATCAGATTCCAACAACCCTTGTACGTCTTCCCACAAAGGCCCAACACCAATCATGATGTTCAACATACCTTTTTCAGTGTGTTGCTTCGTCTTAAATGAAACTTGGACTCGGGCAGCAAAACTACGATATGCGATAAAATCAGCTGATAAGGTACCTGATTCCCATGAAAATGCTGGAAATACGACAACTGAACTACCAAAACGATCTTCAATTGCTTCCGTCACTATTTGTTGTACTTCAACTAAATATAAATCACGTAATTCATCGTTATTACCAACAACTTCTTGCGCTTCTTTTGCCTGTTTCTTCCCGAACATAATCCTATCTCACTTTCCAAACATTTACGTCAATAGCTAATATACTACTAACCCTGCGAAATTTATAGCGAAAAGTTTACAAATCGTAAAATAACTAACATCCGGTAAGATCCGCTCTGTGAAAATGACTCCAATTACCCATAAATATCCGTCAAATGATCAAAGACTTTTTGGGCGATTTCGTAGCGCTCACGTAGTTGGTAGGCATCTTCCAAGAAATTTTCATCTGGTAAGAAGTATTGGAATTCACGATTGGCTTCCAGCGCTTGTTTAAGCACTTCTAGGACGCGGGTGACTTCTGATTCGCTGAGGACCGCTTGCCGGCTCTCACGCACGTTTCTAACCAAGGTATCGTATAAGAAACCGGTCCGGATGACTTGTTCTGATGATTGATTGTTAATTGTCACATTTTCATTTGGAATCACGAAAACTGGCGCCGCTAATAATTTCACGCGCTCAATATCTTGCAGGGCGTCACTATCAAAAAGGACCCCTTCAACTGCGGAAATGTGCAAATCATTTTGGCCGGTCACATTTTCTTGGGTCGAACCAATCCGACTCCACTGGCCATCCCGCGAAATCGTAATTCGTTGTTCCTGCCCTTTACCGGCACCGTAATTTTTGACTTCAATGACGTGAATTCCAAACATCGAAACGACAATAAAATCGATTTCTGTGGCCCCAACAACATTCCCGTCCGTATCAAATTCCGGTAATGTCGGATTTTGGACATACTGGAGGTGGTGCTGGTCGAGTTTACTTTGAACGGTCTGCTCACCTTTGACCCCAAAATAACGCCCGCGCTGTTCATAATTCATTTTACGGATGACTTTTTGTAACTCGGTTAAAGGCTCGATTTGTTTTTGCTTAGGAAGGACATTACGTTTGATTAGGAGTTCTTTTAATTGTGGGTGTTCATCAAAGTAAGTATCAAGTTCGAGCACATTAGAAATCCATTCGTTGATTGTTGAGAGCATTGTGGCTGGTAACGCATCGTTGTCTTCACCAAATTGTTGCTGGATAGTGTTCAAAGATTCATAAGCTGCTGACATGTTAGTGCTTTGGGCAGTCACACCTGGGATTGGGAGTAATTTTCGTGATGACTTATAGTTATATTTTTGGAATAGTTGTTTTATATTTGCAGCCATACGTGTTTCATCACGTTGGACTGGGTTGGCATGTATGCGCCCTGCCTCATCAAGCTCAGTTTCAAATTCAACGTTATCACCAACTTTTACTGGCTCATATTTGGCCCATGCTAACAGGAAAAAAATTGATTGATCATTTTCGGCTTGAATGAAGCCATAGCCACCAGTATGTCGCCGATGGTCGTACGGTTTGATTTCGCGGACTTTTCCATGAAATTCCATATTTGTGCTCCCTTTTGAGTTAATGAACTAAGTATATCGCACGACAACAAAAAAGCCCAACCACAACTTGTGTGATTAGACCTTAAACTACATTTGCGCTTTAATTTTTTCGTAGGCCCCTGCTTCTGCACTATCCACGGCGGCACCGAGAATTTGTTGGGCTTTATCATAATCAAACGTGTGTTGATATTCATCCATCGCTTGGTCATATGCGGTCGCGACTTTGTCATTTTGGAGTCGGTAGCGGTTCGCATATTGCATTAATTGTTCAGTCAAATTAGCATTCAACTTCAAACTTGCCGTTGCTTCATGCAAGGAATCCAAATCACTCTTAATCACGTTCAATTGATTAGCGACATCAGTCATATTGATCCGAATGGCTTGCATGTCGTTATATAATTTATCAATTTCACGGGTCACGTTTTGATATTGTTTTTTATAGTTAACTGGTAACCCAGGCAAGTTCCAGTGTTCAACTTCGCGCTTGATGTCACGCAAATCAAAGGCAGCTTCTTCAAGGGTGCTTTGTGCTGACTTTTCAGCTTCCGTCAAACCTTGCACACTATCCCAAATGGCAGCGTGATCGTTTTCGATTGCGGTTAATTGGGCTTGCGCAGCCGCAAATTTTTCAGCAACTTCTGAATAGACCGCTGCATTCATTTGCATGTCCAAACGTTCTTTACGGAAAGTATCGCCGACTTTCTTGATTTGTTCGCTTAACTCTCGGGTTGCATCAATTTCACCCTTGGTCATAATGTAACGTTGGCCTAAGCGATCAAGTTCCATCAATAGTGAGTGATTTTGGTGCTTAGCGTGTTCAATAAAGCGATCAAGTTGGGCTTCACTTTGTTTAGCTGTTTTCTTAGCATCAAGTTCCAATTGCATTGCATCGTACACGTCGTCAATTCGTGCTGATAATTTAGTAGTTAAATCAGCTGCCTCATCAACATGCAAATCATTCAAGAGCAGTGCTGTGGATTGACGAGTGTTTTCAAGTTCAGCAATCTGAGCTGCCATCGCATCACCATCGGGGAAAACATAGCCCTCTGCCAACAGCTTTTGGTATGCGTCTTGCAGTTCGGTAATCTGATCAACGAAATCACCTGATAATTCTTTTTCAATTGCTGGAATAGCATCAATCATGTTTTCCAGCTTTTCAGTTTCTGAATGTAGTTGAGCATAAATATCTGATGCCGCAGTATGGTCTCCTTGCGCCGTCAATCGACTAAATTCATCAAAATCATCTTCTAATGAACCTAGAATTTCTTCTAACTTATCAATTGAATCCCCGTACTCAAAATTCCGCGTCAATAACGTTTTACGTAAAGCTTGATATTCACTTTCCAATTGCGTCACCGCTGCCCGGTGAGCTTCATCAATTTTGTGTAAATCTTCTAAGCCTTTTTGCACGTCAACAATTCGTTGGGCGGTAACATCGAGTTGCGTCGATAACTCCTTCAAAGCTTGGCGGGTTTTAACGACATTCCAACCTTTGGCATCGAAAAATACTTCATCGGCTTTTTCGTCAAACGCGAGAAAATCTTGGGTTTCCACTTCATTGTAGGCCGTTTGTAATTGTTCAAACTGCTTCAAAGATTTACCAGTCAGACTCATCTTCTGGCCTTCAAGCAAACTAGTATCCGTATCTAAGTCTAACAGCTGCTGCTTTTTAGTTTGCAGTGCTTCGACTCTTCTTATTGTTAATCGCTGGGTGATAAAAATAGCAACATAAACAACAATCGCCAAAATAACAAGCCCAATCAAAACATGTACCGATGTGGTCATAAACAATTCCTTCATTTAACTAAAATTTTTATTATTGTTCTACAATTCCAGTCGAAACTGGCAATATCTCAATACTAAGTATATCACATGATGTGCCTAGGATTAATGGTGATATTATGAATATATTACGGGTACTAAAAAAGGAAGCAACCTACTTAAAGATGTGCTTCCAATCGAATACATATATAAATGAAAAACTACGTGTTGTTTAGCTTACTACTACTTAATGTAGTTTAGTACCAACCTGTCCGCAAAGCATGGTTCCAAGCTTGGTGTGGTGTACCATAACGGGCTTGAATGTAACGCAAACCTTGCTTCGCTTGACCAGTTGCCGTGCGTGAACGCACATTAGTCGTTTGGAACAAACCAACATAACGACCGTTGCGTGCATTCACGTTCCAACCTGATTCGCGTGAGATGATTTTGTTCAAGTACTTAGCTTGCGTGCTACCCCAACCATATTGTTGCTTGGCGACTTTATAAACGGCCGCTTTGTTTGAACTTACTGACGCATCTGCATGCACTTCAGTTTGAGTCATTACGGTAGTAGTCACAACGAAAGCTAACACGAACATCATTACAATCTTTATTAAGTTTTTCATACGTTTATTTTCCATGGACGTAATAGTACCCTGAAAACATAACGAATATATTAGTGAACTGTGCTATTTTCGCGACAAATATTTCAGCAAGGTAACAGAATCTTCATAAACGCCGGTCTGATAGGGTTTTTAAATTCATAATTTCTTCATATTTTTTAGCAATAAAATCAGCTTTTTTAAGACTTTTACGGTTTTATGGTTAAAATAGCATTAAAATGTTTTAATTTTTATGTTTTGACTAATCGTACACATTAGCAATAATTTGCACGATTAATTTGTAAGAAGTGTCGCCGGCAGCTTTTTTTATACTAAAATAACCGCGACATTATCTCAATTTTAGGTGATCCGTTACATATCAAAAATAATGTATTCCTGATATACAACAAATAAGCATAAAATTATGCCAACATTGCCAAGTAATATTTGCAAAATTTGTTCCCCGACCTTCATTTAAGGTACAGCAAAAATAACTTATTTGATACTTTCCTTAATTAAGCTGCATCATTAACTTATTTTCAAGTCATCAAAATAGGTCAATTCCATGGGAATAAAGGGTTTGTACGGAGCAATCATGATGCTTTCTTATGCAAAAAGACTACAATAGATTTATATCCACTGTAGTCATACAAGGTAAATTTAATTACTGCGTTGATTTTCTATGCACGAAATTGCTACATCCTTAACAAATTCTCTCTGGCAAATTATTGTTGGCGTAGTCATAGTCATGATTACTAACCACAATAAGAACGACTGATTAGCATTTGGTTAATTATCCAATTAAGGACAACAGACCAATCAATAGGAAGCATATTGATGTTGTTCTCGCCATTGATATGCCGTATTTTCGTCAATCTCAACATGTAAGTATCTTTTGCGTGTTTTGACGACATTACTAAGCTCTTGTAACTGCGCTTTTACAGTATTGAGAACCCTTATTTTATCAGTTTCCATAACTTGTCACCTTCATCAGCTTTTCAAAGCCTACGACAGAACCTGTAATCCAAGCAAGCCGGAGCGCATCCTCAAGCGAAAGGTTCGATTTATTGGTGAATACTGCTGCTTGCTCGTTAAATACGTCGATCATCTCCAAAACCGCTTTTCTTGAGTTTGCATCGTATGGCGCATCGTTTTTACCGTATTTAACAATGTAGTTAGTTTGGTTTTCCTTCACTTCTTCTAATATTTTTTTGCACTTGTCTGATTTTGAACTATTAAGCCTGTTACCATTTATTTCTTCCACTTTTTTACTATGTTTTCTACGTCCGCTAATTCGGGAACCTACTGAACCTAGTATCGCCGTAACACCGATTACAGTACCTACTCCTGAAAGGAAAAATGCAGCAAGTCCTAAGCTAGCAAAACCAGCATATCCGAGCCACCCACCGTGTTTTTCATCACTTATTTTAATTATACTACGCTCAATTAAATCTTTTATGCTGTTATTTACAACCAGATTGAGTTGCGTATCACACTCCTCTATTTGATTTAAAACACATTGATTATGATACTCATGGGCTGAAATTTCGTATCCAATTTTTTTCAACCCTACTTCAATAACTTCTATAAGCTTATCAAGAATGTCACGCCCATAATTGAAACAAACATTTATATACGCTGACTTATATACTTCGATTGGTCCATACAATTCACCAATTAATGTATTTTCGTCAAACTTCGAATTATGCTTTTCTTGTTTCTTCGCTTTATTGTACATATTCGCGCCAACAACAACAGGTGTAGCATCTGCTACGGCCTTTACAGCGTCAGATACGCCTTTCAGGGCTATTACTGAAGGAGAGATAGCGCTACCTATAACGTCCCCAGTAAATCTCCCTAACAAATGTGAGATTTTTGCAGTCGTTTTTTTAGACTCTTCAACACTTTCATAAATACCAGAAGTGACAGTTCCAATATCTTCGGCAACTCTTGGCGCCACCTTCGTACTTGGTACGATATATCTCTCAAAGTTTTCTATAATATGAACATCTGTCGGAATTTCAGGTTTTGGCCCCTTGAGACGCCCGTTCTTCTTTAATAACGCTACTGGAGAATCTGCTGGAAAAGAAATCGAACATTTGTCATTTACAACAATTTTAATAATAATCGCAACATCAATTAGCGCTTTAATTCTTTCATTTAATTCCATAGTTGTTTCGTCTTCAATTCGAATCACATCTTCTGAAATTAATTTTTGCCAGCTTTCGACCCGAAAGACTCCCTGCTCTAACAGTGATTTAGTTTTACTTTTCTCTTTTTCAAGTGATACATTAATAATATCTTCAATTTCATAATGTAAATATTTTTTTCGGCTTTTCACTATATTGTTAAGCTCTTCTAACTGCGCCTTTGCATCAGTCAGTAGTGCTACTCTATCGTTCGTCATAACATATCGCCTCCGTTTATTTCAACTTCAACCTCAATCATGATAGCGGTAATTGAGGATGTCATTCGTTAATTCTTCCATTGGATTAGGTGCGCAGTCGATTTCTTTTAACTTCATTAATCTTTTATCTTTTGAATTTTCATCAAGCATTGCATCAATAATTCCATCCGTTTTTTCATTAAGTTTTCGATTAGCCGTAATTAGGCTTTCATCAGCACTTTTCCCTTCATTGCGAATCTCATCAAGTTTGCTAGCCACTTCCTTGAACATCTGATTAAAAGGTTCTGCGCCAGCTTTCATACCACGTTTGAACGCTTTACTTTTCATTTCTATCACTCTCCTCAAATCAATTATGATTGTCTAATACTGTACTCGCCCACTGCTCTGATAAATATTCTTCTTTCACTTTCGCGATAAAGCTCGCATTTCGGAAAGTCTCAGCGATAGTTACCAACATCCCCCCCATGTCCAACTTTGAGGCATCTTTAGTAATAGCGACATAAACTGCATTACTGCTAGAAGCAATAAGATTGGATAAGGTGATAACCTTTCTAGTTCGAACTTCGTACAATTTTGTATCAGTTTCTGAAAAATCACCACCTATCAATCTGTGGATCATCGCAATTAATATATTGATTGCAAATGCCATTCCCGCTTGCTTACCAACAGCAACGACATTCGCCATATCAACACCGTAGTTGGATAATTTCTCAGCGAATTCGGGATTCATCACTGTACTTGGCATTGGTAAACTTTGATGAGAATTAATATCCGAATTTAGATGATGCCCTTCTTGATAAAGTGCACATGCCATACGCTTATATTCATCTCTTTTCAACGAAGTAAGTGGATTGATTAGACCTCGTTCAATCATCAATGAGGTCTGTGCATGTGAATTAAGGTAATCTCTCTTAACATTGTGAAACTGCCCATATTCCACGTGGAATGACTGGACAATACCAGAGCTCGAAGTTGTAATCGTTCGTGTCATGATGTTGGCCGTTCCAAAAATCCAACCAAGCAATGGGTCATGGCCTAATGTTCGATAACGATGATACTTACCACCACCAAGATTCACGCCAAACTTTTCTGAACCAATGGTTGTATCAAATGGCACAGAGTTCGCCATGATTTCTTCAGTACTGGAATAATACATTTTTTTTGCTCGCAACGAACGATCATAATTATGTGCTCCTGCAGCCTCTTGGTCTCCAAGTCGCAAACTTTTATCATTTTGCAACGGTGTAAGCACATGCTGTCTAACACACTGTAATGCAACCGCTGTGAATAGAAGTGCGATGTCACACTTAGATAAGCCAGTTACTTTTTCAAACTGTGCATCAATGTCATCAATCAATTTGTCCGCAGTTTTCGAAGTACTAGCTACCCGCGTCACTTCTTCAATCAATTTATTAGTCATATTTTCAAATGCTTGAGCGTGCTGAGTAGCTTCATCAAGCTCATCATTAATTTCACCACTTAGACCTTTTAATCTTCTTAACTCGTCCTTATTCATATTTTCCTTCCTTCTTGCTAGAGCCCATGCTGTAATTTTATCAATAAATTATGAATTTTCTTAAATTTGACACTTATGCAAATACGCCTGACAACTAGGTGGTGAAAGTCCGCTGCAAGTTTAGTAGTAGGAACTGCGAGTGAAGAACAAGGATGTTTGGGGTGCCCCAGAATTTGAAGGACGTCTAGAGCAAAGTCTTGGACCAAGGTACACGAATCGGCTATAAGGCTGTTAAATGGCAAGCCTCACAAACGTACAATCTAAATCCTCTTTGACGGTCACAACAGCGTTTGAATTTTTCAATTTCATCAAATACCACCTGCCTAAGACGGTGACCATTCTCAGCAACAAACTTGTCCCAATTATGATGTTCATCAAAAAAGATATCTTGTTGAATATTTTTCTTCATGCGTCCATTTTAACAAGAAAATTTGAAGAAAATTAAAACAGTTCAATCCCAATGACACCATGGGATTGAACTGTGTCAAAATCTATACTTTCTTAGAAGTCAAAAAAAGCCATCGGAATCTAAATTCCAATGGCTCTTTTAATAGACAAATTATAAAAATTATCCCAACTTGTTGTAGTATTCAACGACAAGGTTTTCTTCGAAGTTAGCATCAAGTTCTTCACGTTCTGGAAGACGAACCAATGAACCCTTCAAAGCTTCGGCGTCGAATTCAACGAATTGTGGACGAGCCACAGTTGATTCAACAGCAGATGCGATGATAGCCAATTTCTTTGACTTGTCACGAACTGAGATTTCTTGACCAGGCTTAACTTCGTATGAAGGAATATCAACACGCTTACCATCAACAAGGATGTGACCGTGGTTTACCAATTGACGTGATTGGGCACGAGTAGTAGCCAAACCAAGACGGTAAACGATGTTATCCAAACGAGTTTCAAGCAAGATAAGGAAGTTAGTACCGTGAGTACCCTTACGAACCTTACCAGCCTTGTTGAACAAGTTAGAGAATTGACGTTCAGTCAAACCGTAAGTGAAACGAATAGTTTGCTTGGCACGCAATTGTGTACCATATTCTGACATCTTTGAACGACGGCCTTGACCGTGGTCACCAGGTGCGTAAGGCTTGTTAGCAAGTTCCTTACCTGAACCTGAAAGAGATACGCCGAGACGACGTGAGATACGGTACTTAGGACCAGTATAACGAGACATATTAAATGTCCTCCTATTTGTATGAATTATTTTTTGTTATTTAATAATTCATGCGAGCTCGATATTCGTGTAGACGATTCTTCGCTTTTCACCTTCACAGCCGCGGTTACTAGGCTTCCTCGTAAAAGGGTGAATCATCTATTGACGAGCTTACCACTCGCTGCTGCCTTATTAAATACAAGAGATATCTTAACATAGCCACAGCAAAAGTCAAGATTTTATCTCAGCAAATGTTATTCCAACGTGAAATATTACTGCCTCACGTATCTTTAACGATTATCATTCATCAAACTAACACCCGCTTTAGACAAGATAGGACGTTGCGCGCCTAATTACGCATTTGCACGTTTCCACTGAACCATGACCTATTTCACAAGTTCGGCTAATTCAGCATAGTGTAGCTCCGCCCAAATTAAGGCCGCAACACCGGGAGCTGATTTGATAATCCCCTCATGCTGCATTTGAATTGCTTCTTTTAAAGGTACTAACTTGGTCGTGACAAATTCGTCTTGATCGAAGTGTTTTTCGACTTCACCTTGATAGTCAGTTAATAAGACGATACTGACTTCTTCGCTCGTGAAACCTTCTGAGGAACTCATCGCAAACAATTCTTTCGCTGTCCCAAATTGTAAACCGCCCTCTTCTTGCGCTTCACGAATCGCGGCCGTGGGACGATCTTCACCAGCATTAACTAAACCAGCCGGAAGCGACCACCGCATATCGTCAACCCCAGCACGGTATTCATAGCCGAGTTGGATTAGGGGCGCACGGTTCTCATCTGGTAGCAATGCGATGAAGGCTACCGCATCCCCGTGCTCAACCACGTCCCGCGTAACCGTCATTCCATCTGGTGTCACCAATTTACGTTGGACCACATCAAAGATCCGTCCGTGATAATAATTTTTAGAACTCAATTCAGTTGCTTTAGTTGCCATTATTTTTTCCTCTTCATTCTTACGTTTATTTATCTTTGACATTCATACAAGATACTAACAAGCTCTAGCGCTCACAGGAAATACTCATTTACCTAGCAAGTGACGCAGTCTGAAACCGCACGCTAGCTTTTCTCGGCGTACGAATGTGCATTTATCATTATTCTAACATGGTCGAAACTGATATACTTACATGATAGTAATATATGCAGGAGCCAATTGGGCAACCCCATATGTTGTAGAACTACAAAGGAGTATTTTACTTATGAGTGATAATAAATCTAGCCTTGATACACACATGGACAAGGGGCTTTATGGTACCCCTCAAATCAATCCCGACGAACAACGTAAATTCCTGGGAACTTTCCGCGAACGTGTTTATGCGACCATGACCGTGGCAGAATTGCGTCAAGACGGCTATCTGGCAGAATGGCAGCAAGAAATGCACGACCATCCCGTGGCAACCTTGTTGTTAAATGGTAATTTGGACGTCGACGCATTTACACCTTATATCAAATTAGCCAAGCAGTTTAACATTCCATTTAGCTTAAAAACTGAAGAACGCTTTGGTACTGAGTCTGATGCCGTCGCGATTGAATTAGTTAACGCGAGTGCCGTTAATATTACTGAACTTGATATCGCAACCCACCGCGAAGCCGCAAAGCCCGTCGCAGTGGCAGCACCCGCAAAAAAGTCATTGTGGCAACGTTTGTTTAATTCTCACAAGCAATAGCACAAAGACGTGTAAAGGAGGTTACAAAACTATGCAACAGCCACTGGCTTATCGAATGCGACCACGTAACCTTGATGAGGTGGTCGGCCAACAACAACTAGTTGGTGAAGGAAAAATAATTAATCGCATGGTTAAAGCAAGCCGGCTATCATCAATGATTTTATATGGCCCCCCTGGGACAGGTAAAACCAGTATCGCCAGCGCAATTGCGGGCTCAACTAAATACGCATTTCGCATGCTCAACGCCGCAACTGATTCAAAAAAAGATCTCCAAGTTGTCGCAGAAGAAGCTAAAATGTCTGGTACCGTCATTTTATTATTAGATGAAATCCATCGCCTCGACAAAACTAAGCAAGACTTCTTGTTACCACACCTTGAAAGTGGTGCGATTATATTAATCGGGGCAACTACCGAAAATCCCTACATTAATATCAATCCCGCCATTCGCTCGCGAACCCAAATTTTTGAAGTCACGCCGCTCGATGAAGCAGACATTCAGATTGCCGTCGAACGCGCTTTAACCGATAAGGAACGTGGTTTAGGCGAATATAATGTCGTGTTAGAAGATAATGCGCTGCAACAACTTATCCGCTCAACCAACGGAGACCTCCGGAGCGCATTAAACGGGCTCGAGTTAGCCGTCCTTTCGACCGATGCGGATGATGACGGGCATATTGTTATCACGCTACCGATTATTGAAGAAACGATTCAACGCAAAGCCATGTCCGCTGATAAAGACGGGGACGCGCACTACGATGTCATCTCGGCTTTTCAAAAATCAATTCGGGGTAGCGACGTAAATGCCGCCCTCCACTACTTGGCCCGCTTAGTTGAATCTGGTGATTTACCAATCATCATGCGCCGCCTAATGGTGATTGCTTATGAAGATGTTGGTTTAGCAAATCCGCAAGCAGCTGCCCGGACAGTTCAAGCCGTCCAAGCATCCGAAAAATTAGGTTTACCAGAAGCGCGCATTCCTTTGGCCAATGCCGTAATCGAACTCGCCCTTTCACCTAAATCCAACTCAGCCTATGTCGCCATTGATGCTGCCTTAAGTGACGTGCAAGGCAGTAACTTTGGCGACATGCCCGCGCATTTAAAGGACGCCCACTACAAAGGTGCCGAAAAACTCGGACACGGCGTTGGCTATAAGTATCCGCATGAATATCCTAACGACTGGATCAAGCAACAGTATTTACCTGATAAGCTTAAAACACGCGAATACTTCGCCCCAAAAGGCAATAGCAAGTACGAGGAAGGCTTAAAAGCAACGGCTAAACGGCTCCATGATTTACAATAACCGGTATCATTTACGTGCAGGAATTACGCCGAAGACAGGCAAGTAATCACTAACACGATTGCGCGGTTTCTAAACTGAATCTAAACTTTGTCTAAACTATTAGCGGTTTTAAGCCAATAACCGTTATCGGTTGTCATTCGTAAAAACCTCGTGCTATAATACAGATAAGGATTCCTAAGGTGTACGCGATAATTCAACTATTTCAGCTTTGCCTTACAAGTAATTACACATTGGTCGATTAACTGTTTTGTGGCATGTCCGCCTTTTCATTTGGTAACATAAATCATTGCACGAATTGACCACCTCGTTTAGTCGGGGTCAAACTGAAGAATATTCTAACGGCACCAATTTAGTGTTCTGGAGTAGGCTTAGGCCTACTCCTTTTATTTACCATTTTTTCTTACCCAAACACGCAAAATTAATCGCCCTATTTAGGCGGACAAATAAAAGACAGAAGGAATTTACTTATAATGATTATGATTTTAATGGTTGTTTTTGCTTTAATTGAACTTTTTATCGGTGGCTTCTTAATGAGTCGCGCCAAAACTAGCCTTTTCAGTTTCAAGGTTGCTGACAACCCTCAATTAGCTCGCTTAATTCGTTCATACAGCCCCTCATTTTTGATTTTTGGGATTGGTTCACTCGTCGTGGCGTTCTTAAACGATGCAATTTTTGCCGCTATTTTTCTAATTGCGGGAATGATTTTAACCATGGGCATTTCATTTCGCTTCTCTAAAATCCTCAAATACTTGAAATAACCTAAAACTAATAGCAATTTCGCCAATCTCATAACACATGTAATCGATTCCAATTGCGCTATCTTCACACTTTCGTCATAATATAAACATGCAAAACAATTAGATATATCTTTCAAAATTCGTTATAATATAAGACAGATAGAGAAAATATGAGGTGAAACTTTATGGCAGAACAACGTTACTTAAATATCCTTGTCCCAGTTGATGGTTCAAAGGAAGCTGAAATTGCTTTAGACAAGGCAATTGCTGTTACTAAACGGAACGGTTCAGAAGCACACTTGCACATCTTGCATGTTATCGACACGCGTGCTTTCCAAAACGTGTCATCTTTTGACACTACAATGGTTGAACAAGTTTCAGAAACTGCAAAGGAAACGCTCGACGAATACGTTGAACGTGCCAAGGCAGTTGGAGTTGAAAATGTCAGCTACACAATCGAATACGGTTCTCCAAAGGCGATTATCGCTAAGGAAGCCCCTAAGGAAGTTAACGCTGACTTAATCATGATTGGTGCAACTGGTTTGAACGCCGTTGAACGAATCTTAATCGGTTCAGTTACTGAATACGTAACTCGTACCGCTGATGTGGACGTCTTAGTTGTCCGGACTAACGACGCTGCATCTCTCTAACATTGCATTTCCATCCTAATATAAAAAAAGAAACGTCATCGCGACGTTTCTTTTTTTTGCTTGTACATAATTAACAAATTTCATCGAATAACCTTGGCTTACGGTAATTTCAACGGTCACCGAGTTTTACCACTCATAGGCTAGCGATACTTATAATTGCCCATAGCACCCCTATTCAAAAAACTACTCACCGACCACGGTTGCACAATAAGGTGCCAATTCACGAAGATACCGAGCACTCATCACCCGCACCCCCTTATCGCGATTAAAAGTGGCCGCTGCATAGGCCATATGATAATCATGGTACGCTAATTTAAACCGGCGTAAAATGTACTGCGCTTGCCCACGTAAGCTATACAACTTGTCTAAGTGCCATGTAACCCCTTGTTGTTCAACCTGCTTGATACCAAAATTCAACACCGTGATTACACGGGCGTATTTTGCTTGCTTCATGTATATTTCAGCGGCGCGATAAACCACCATTTCAATTAACTGTGCATCCCGCGGCGTTTTTACTACCCACGACCGTGCTAACCGTATCGCCTCACTCAAACTCTCTTGCATGAGTTCACCTTTTTGCTGGTGTAAGTACGCAAGCGCCAACTGTACACGGACGAGCATCCGGTATGGCGATTTTTTAGCTTGCCCAATTAACGTCAACGCTTCGAGTGCATTCCCAATTGCTTGTGCACTGTGCTTACGAATATTACACATTACAGCCTGCAACGTATGGTACCGGATTCGCGCAGCTCTTGTTTTTAGGCTACTGAATTTAATTTGTTCTAATAATACCTCAGCTTTACGCCACCGCTGATTTAGGACATGTTCAAATATTTGTCCTAACAGCTGATCTTGTTCTGGATGATATTCAGCAACCAACTCATTCATTTCTAGGTCTAATCGCCCGGCGATTTGTTTTAACGTGGCAACTTTGGGAATTCGATTTTTATTTTCAACTAAGCTAATCGTCGCCTGGGTACAGATTCCCTGAGCTAAATCCGTTTGTGAAATCCCCAAAGCCCGCCGGCGATCCTTGATTGTGTGTCCATTAACATGCATATTCTTTCCCCCATAAAAGATAAATTATTTAGTATTTGGTATTCGCTAGTAGCAAATCATCGCTTTTTTAATTTAATAATCATTAGTTTAATACGCGACTATCTTTCGCTGCTAGTTAACATTTAGTTATACCTTATAGAAACTATTATAATTATGGGAGATTGAACAATCAATGTTTCCACGCCAAATAAACCCGACAAAAACCCGTAGCATTTTTCGGCTAAATTTTTTCTAGCGTTGAATTTGGATATGTATCTCAGATTGATTCCCACTACGTGTCTGGAACCAGTCTGGACACCGTATTGGATGAAATTTAGGCAAATAAAAGACCCCTAAGTTCTTCACTCAGGGGCTACCTTTTATTACCGGAAGAATCGTGCCATCTTGCACTGTTTCAAATCCCGCCAAAATGGTCTTAACATAAACTGTTGACGTTCTGCGCTTTCCTTCGTAACCATATCTAATCGAGATTTCTTTGAAAGACTTACCGAACTGCACGCCTAGCTAGAAACTTATCTAACACCGGTCGTCACTTTGATTACGTGTGCCTGACATAACGTCTTGTATGGTTTCTTGCACTAACCGTGGACAACCTACCTGGTTCTAGACTTGAGCGTATCTTCAGCGAACTCGTCCGCAAGCCTAATCGCTTATCCGGTGTCGAATTCTAACTGGTT
Organism: Periweissella cryptocerci; assembly: GCF_004358325.1. Lineage (NCBI taxonomy): Bacteria > Bacillati > Bacillota > Bacilli > Lactobacillales > Lactobacillaceae > Periweissella > Periweissella cryptocerci. The sequence continues at coordinate 820,457 of NZ_CP037940.1, forward strand.
CTTCCTTATGTCTATATATTATCATGTAAGCGGTTACAGTGCAACAATAAAATCTATTTTTTCTTGTTAAAATTAATAAATTTTATATTAAACGGGTGCGCTATTGTTTACCAAAATGCCCGCTTCCACTACCTGGCGCCCGGAAGCGATTGTTGAATTGTGGTGAGTTCATGATACTGATATATTCACCGTGCAGGGCGGTATCAATTCCACGTTCTTCCACGGCTTTTTCAACCCGCAATGGTGTGATTAGACTCACTAACTTAGCAATGATAAACGTCATCCCGGCAGCGAATACAATCGTGACCCCAATTGCGACCAATTGAATCAACGTTTGATGCAATGAACCAGTAGCTAACAAACCACCGTCAGCTTTATCAGCAAATATACCAGTTAAAATACCACCGATAATTCCACCGATCCCGTGGAATCCAAACGCATCTAAAGTGTCGTCATAGCGAAATTTACGTTTCAAAAAATCAACTAAGAAATAGACTGCCGGTGCTGCAATCATCCCCATCAGCAGTGCCGATGCGGGTGCTACTAAACCTGCTGCTGGCGTGATAACCACCAAACCTACCAAGCCGCCGGAAAGCGCCCCAGTTATTTTTGCCTTACCAGTCCGGGAAAAATCAATTATGAACCACGTTACCATCGCCGCTGCCGCTGCAATATTCGTATTGGCAAAAGCTAAAATGGCCGTGGCATTCGCTTCTAACGCCGAGCCACCATTGAAGCCAAACCAGCCAATCCACAGTAATGCCGCACCGATAACGACGTTGACAATGCTATCAGGTGTATCTTTTTCATCGGCTGGCTTGTGGCGTTTACCAACTAAAATCGCTAACATCAAGCCCGAAACCCCAGATGAAATGTGGACAACATCCCCACCGGCAAAGTCCAACGCGCCGATTTGAGCGAGCCAACCGCCACCCCAGACCATATGTGCTAACGGAGCATATACAGCGACCAGCCAGATTGGAATAAACAGTAACATCGCTTTTAAATTCACACGGCCAACGACTGAACCAGTGATAATCGCGGCGGTAATAATTGGAAACATCCCTTGAAATAACATGAATGCTCCATCGGGAATTTTTAGTCCCATCGTTGTTTTGCTAAATGACACACCGTTTAACAGGATATGATCAAAGTTACCGATAAATGTCCCATGTCCGGAAAACGCTAAGGAATAGCCGAGCACCATCCAGACAAATGGTGCTAAACCTAAAATAATGACTGAAAGAAACACTGTGTTACTTGCGTATTTCGTACTAGCCAAGCCACCGTAGAACAAGGCTAATCCTGGTGTCATAATCCATACCAATGCTGCCGAAATCAATACCCAAACTATCGCACTTGTATCCATTTTCCATTTCCCCTTTTAAATTCTCGTGTATGTTAGCCGTTATCCATCTTTGAATCAAGCTAGCGCGGTCGTACTATATTCATTCATAGTGATGTATACCAATCCTTATATTGTTGTTAATTTTACGCATAATCATCACGACATGCTACCTTTCATGTTAGCAATACTCACATCATTCAAATATTTCATGTTTTACCGCGATTTTCATCGTGCATTTATGTATTTTTATCCACAGCAAAATCAGTACTTCTAGCTATCCATAACAACTTAATAGACACAAATAGCCATTCTATTTTTACTTCAATGTTTGGCAGACGTCTCATAGACACCACCATGATAAACACGAAAAAGGTGACTTCAAATTTGAGTCACCTTTTTCGTGCGTGGAATTGTCATTCTGTACTTTTCAATCATCGAGTTACTGAAGTTCTATTGTCAGCGGTTTTTCCATGCTACTGCGGCCTGTGGTTGGTAACTAGTTTGAGCATTATTCCCAACTAACGCGGCGGTCAATTTTATTCAAACCCACATCAGATTAAATAGGGCCGAAAAAAGCCGGCAATATTTGCCGACTTTTCACTAGATTTATTTTTCTGCAATACCAGGGTGGCTGGCAATCAAGTCGATATGTCCTTGAATTGTCCAGTCTTCGACATCAGCTGGAAGGATGAATGAGTCACCCTTCTTCAATGGATAAACCATGCCATCAACTGAAAGCGTGGCTTGACCATCAATTACAGTAGCCAAAGTATATGGCACATCATTGCGGTGGAATTGTGCGTAGCCGCCATCTAACGACCATTTGTAAACGCTGAAGTGTGGTGCTTCAACTAAGGTCGTAATTGTGGCTGCTTCGATTTTTTCACTTGTGATTGATAATTTAGGATCTTCATGTGGAACCGTTGTAACATTAATTGAATCTTCAATGTGTAATTCACGCAACTTACCAGTCGTGGCATCCACACGGTCGAAGTCGTACAAACGGTATGTGGTATCTGAACTTTGTTGCGTTTCAAGAACCATCACACCGGCACCCAACGCATGAATTGTCCCTGCTGGCACGTAGAAAAAGTCGCCAGCCTTAACTGGAACTTTGCGTAGTAATTCATCCCATTTTTCTGCTTTGATCAATTCTGCCAACTCTTCGCGGGTTTGGGCATGGTGACCATAGTAAATTTCAGCACCCTCTGCGGCTTCGAGCACATACCAACATTCGGTTTTGCCTAATTCACCAGCGTGGGCTTTTGCGTATTCATCATCAGGGTGCACTTGCACTGACAAATCTTGGTTCGCATCCAAAATTTTCGTTAAGAGTGGGAAAACAGCATCTTCGCTCATGCCAAACAATTCACGATGGCTTTCCCAAAGTTCAGCAACTGTTTGACCGCGGTAGTCGCCATTGCGGACAGTCGTTGGGCCATTGGGGTGTGCTGAAATTATCCAAGCTTCACCAACGTGATCGCCTGTGGCACCGCGAAATTTGAATTCATCATGGAGTTTTGTTCCACCCCAAATTTTATCGTGGAACACCGGTGTTAATAATAATGGTTCACTCATATTCAAAAACCTCACAAAATTATTTTAGTTACTATTAGTGTAACCGTTTTCGTGATGTGAGAACAGCATTTCTGCGGAATTTTAATTTTTACTAGCAAGTCTTCAAACTTTTTTCACACTTCAAAAGCATTTCGTTGACTTTTAGTAAGTAAGAAGTTATATTCTAAGTAACTCGAATATGCGAGTTATTAACATCATTACTAAATGCTAACGGCGCGCAAGTATTACGCTACGTTAAACAGAACTATAACAGTTTTATCAATAACGGAACTAAATAACAGCGTAGCATACTTCAATTCGTGCAAATTACGCTTAAATTCAAAGGAGATGTACCATGAAAACTCACCACATTTCACTCTTGACTGAGGATGCCGACCAAAACATTAATTTTTACACGGGAGTTCTTGGTCTTCGATTCATTAAGAATTCGGTTAACCAAGCAAATCCACGACGTCGGCACGTCTACTACGGCGACTTCATGGGTACACCTGGAACCGTTGTGACTTTCTTCCCCGTCCCTTTCCATGGGCGTAAACGGATTGATGCTCGGCATTTTTTCCAAGGAATCCACTTCAGTATTCCAACTGGTTCAACCATTTTTTGGGCTAAGCATTTGACTGATGCTGGTTTTCCAACTAGTTTAGATGCCTTCGGAGTGTTGCACGCATTAGATCCCGACAAGATTCCATTAGAATTTCACGAATCAGATGCCGTGCTTTTCGATTGGCACATTAATTACATGACTGACGTGCCATATGACAAGCAAATTACCGGTGTTATTGGTACTGAATTGCATGTCACTGATCCTGCCGCAACCGCTAAATTCTTCAAGGAAATGTTCAACGTTGACACTAAGCACAACGTGATTAACCTCGAGGACAATCAACAAATCTTTTTGGTTGCAACGCCAGCCGATGATTCAGTACCACAATGGGGCGCAGGCTCAATTGATCACTTTGCTTTGAGCGCTGATAACCAAGCTGAGCTCGATGCCTACTGGAAACGCGCTGAAGAACTTGGTTATACCCGCGAACTCATGGTTGACCGCGGCTACTTCCGTTCAGTGTACTTCCGCGAACCCGGCGGTAACCGCGTTGAAGTTGCAACCACTAACCCTGGTTTCATTCTAGACGAAAGCCTCTTCGACCTTGGAACGACTTTTGCATTGCCACCACGCTTTGCCGGCGATCGTGAAGCCCTCTTAGCCTATTACGCTAAGCAAGGTGTCCACTTCGATGATGTGCAACCATACACTGGTACCGGCCACTTAAGCGGTACTGTCGAAGTCATCCACGGTGATGAAACGACTAGCAATAACTAATCACCGCTTTGAACGCTAACGATATCGAAAAAAGGATTCAAAACTCGTACACACATACGGGTTTTGAATCCTTTTTAATTTATACCGTTTGATTAACATTAAAGTCAAACAGCCAACCGCTATTGGCCTCACGAACGTATGCATGCGTGCTCCGCTTCAAGTGCTTCACTTTAACAGAAAATTTCAAAACAGCATCTTGATCCGCAAATGTACCACGTAATGTATTCTGCCACAATGCCAGTTGGCTTTTCAAAATGCCATCGGCTTCTGTGTATAAGTCAGTTGCGTAAAATTCATCCAAGCCCATCGATATATACCTCTAATTTAGTCTCGTCCTTCGCTATTAATACAAATTATACGCTTATAATTTCATACAACAATACTAATCACAAAATAAAAAAGACAAGCCACGCATGACTTGTCTTTAACATTAATTAGTTTTTGGTAATTTGTTCAAGTTAACACGGATAGCATATGATGGCTTGAAGTGGCCATTGGCATATGATGAGTTAATGTTCAAACCAGTACCAGGTTGCACCGCTTGCATGAACTTCTTGTTACCTGATGCAAGGGCTGCGTGGTAAGCAGTTGAAGCACCACCACGCGTCCAAACTAAGATATCACCGGCTTTAGCGTTGTTAGCTGAAACCTTAGTACCCTTAGCTGAGTTTACAAGGGCTGCTTGATCGCGTGAAGTACGGCCAACATTAACGTGGTAGACGTGCTTGTAAACGTATTGAACGTAGCCAGAGCAATCAAATCCGCGTGGTGTTGTACCACCCCAGACATAAGGTACACCCTTGAATTGCTTAGCGTACTTCACAATTGAAGCGCCATTAAGCTTAGAAGTGCTCTTGAACTTCAAGTTAGCTTTCTTAGTCCAACCTTGAATCGTTCCAGCTTGTACCCAGTAAATTGTTGTCTTCTTGCCGTTAACTACTGCGGCAACTTTTTTTGTTACCGTAAGAGTTTGACCTTTTAAGCTGTTCATACGTAATTGACGAGTAAATGTCGCACTTTTCTTCTTGTTACCGCTAACCTTAAAGAGGTCACCGTTCTTCTTAACAGTTGCTGTGTAGCCAGTCACATCTTGTTTCTTACCTGTGTACTTACCAGCGTACTTAACGGTTGCTGCATCAACTGCAGGTGTATCAGTTACCGTATTTACAATTCCATCGCCTTGAACTAAATCATCAGCAAATGCGAGTGCAGTTCCGATAGTCAAAGTTAGTGCCAAAGTTGCAAAAGTTACAAACAATTTCTTCATCATTTTATACTGTCCTCATTCGTTTTTATATCAATGTCTAGTAGCTTACCATCGAATTGTTGCAACCAATCCCATACTTCATTGCAAAATGATTACAGGTTATTACAATCTAGTTGAGCTCGGGTAACTTATTTGCAAGCAGATTTCTTGATTTTTGTCATAAAACATGCAAAAAAGCAGTAGGTACGGTCTTATTACCGCAACTACTGCTTTTTGAAATTGTGACATTTATATTACAAGTGCTACTATTCTTTGATTTCTTTCGCCGTCCCATTACCAGCAACTGCACCAAAATCCTGAATAAAGCTTAAAATTTCTTCCGCCTTAGCTTGGCCAAAAATATCAATCCAGCCGTTGAAACGCTCGCGGACTTTTTTAGAAATGATGCGTTCGGCTTCTTTACCATCTGGCGTTAAGTGCAAAAGCATCCGGCGCCGATCGTTCGCGTCAGCCTCTTGGTAAACATAATTACGTTTTAAAAGCATTTTTATTTGCCGTGAAATCGCTGCCCGTGTTACATTACGTTCATCAACAATATCGGTCATTGTCAGCCCGTCACGTTGCGCAATTTCGCGAATAATTAAATATTGTTCAAATGACAAGTTATATTCAATCGCAGTCTGTGAGACAAAATCATCCAAATATTTCAACGTCGACAAGTAGGCATCGATATATTTTTCTAAAAGTTCTGTTTTCATTGAAATAAGCCTCCGTAGCTTGCATAATATACTTTGTGATTTAATACACTCAAATGTACCATGAATAACGTTTTACTGCCATAAAAAATCTAGAAACGAGGCAAATCCATGTCCAAAGTCCTTAAATTCGTGCCAATCTTGCTCCTTGCGGTTATTTTAACCGCCTGTGGTGCCACCAAAAGCAACACCGCTAGTTCTACAAGCAAGTCAACAGCCGCCAGTGCCCACAAACCAACAAAACCCGCCGACATTAAATTTACCAAGCAAACGCTGACTACGCCCCAAGGTACACTAACAATTACTGGTCACAAAATTGCTCCTAGTGGTGTTCAAGAAAACACCGGTGAAAAAGCCGATAAAAATCAATTTATTATTTATTTCACATTCAAAAATACCAGTGCCCACGACGTTTATCCTGCTGATATTTGGGACAAGTATGTGAGTGCCACCCAAGCTGGTAAAAAACTTGTCACTGGTAACTTAGCATGGAGCACCGCTGAATCTGCCGATAATAATTTATTAAATCGCAGTGTCATGCCCGTCAAAGCCGGTAAGCAATGCAAAACGCTTGGCATGTTCCGTTACCCTCAAAAGACCACTACGCCACTGACTGTTAATTTCACGGCTAGCAATAAAGTTACCATTCACTCAATTAAATACCCCGTTAAATAATTGAAACCCAAAATAAAAGCCACATCAACTAACTTTTTAGTCGATGTGGCTTTTACAATATTACGATATTTACTTAGCGTCCTTAGCCAAAACTTGGCGACCGTTGTAAGTACCCTTGCTTGAAACGTGGTGGCTCAAGACATATTCACCAGTTGTTGGATCGAGGTGAATTGCAGGCATGTTTAACTTAGTGTTACCGCCACGACGGGCACGCTTGTTACTCTTAGATGTTTTGTGTGATGGAACTGCCATGATTTGGCCTCCTAATTTTTATCTGTTTAGTTGCGAATCTTTTGTGCTCTGCGAATGCGTTGAAATACTAACACGTATCCAGCACTTAACAAATAATAATTATACACATCCACTTACAAAAAGTAAATAAAAATAATTAACCGACCTTATTTTCCATCAAGACAGCTTCAATTTCCGCCTTCATTTCATCGTTTTTTGGCCATTCATCCCATGATTCCATTTCCCAACCTGACATGGTGTAGTGCTCATTGACAAATTTTTCATAATTTTCAACGTGGATTGAGTGGGGAATGTTTAACTTAACAATCCGAACTTCCTTGATAAGACCCAATTCAGCGGCTTTTTCCGCACGACCATTATGGGTCAAATTCCCAATTTCACTATACTTTGTGCCATCCAAGCGTGTGATTTCTTCAATTAAATCAAATGTTTCATTCATCTGAAAGCTCACCTCTTTTTATTATTGTTCATATTATATCACGTCATTTTCTTCCGATTACTACTCGTAGCCTAAATTAACCCGCGAACTGCAAAAAACTCCTCGCTGGGAAGGCGAGGAGTTGGCATAAATAAGAGAGAAAGAGAATTTGATTAGAAGTAAGAATTTCTTACTAGGTTAATAATATCAATTAATGTAAGCGCTGTCAATGTAGCTATTACTATTATTTGGTTGTCTTTCGTCTGACGAGGGATTGAATAAAATTGGCCACTGCGTGCCAGTAAATTACTTGGCGCACCACGCTGGAAGCAGCCTCCCAAGCCAAAGTGCGGTCTTGGTCGGTTCGGACAAGCTGGGACTCTACGGGAATAAATTCCCTAGACTCCTCATCTCATCCTCAGCGGCGACATGTGTTTCACACATATCACCCCAGTCGCGGTGTAAAGGCTGCGCCCGCCAAGCAATTTACCGGCACTTCGTTAGTTCGGAATAATGTTCAAACTAGCGAAAACAGTTACCGACCATAGCCTGCAGTAGCATGAAAAAACAGCAGAGGACCAAAAACACCTCAGTAATTAGCTGATTGAAAAGTACAGAAACGACAATCCAGCACTACACCAAACAAAAAAGAACCAACGCCACTCGCGGTATTTTCACGGCTAGTAGTGTTGGTTCAAATTATTTATTTCGTTAATAAACTTGCAGCTGCTTCATCCAGAATTACAACAACGTTGGCGTGTTGTTGCAAGATTGATGCTGGCACATCTTCGGACACTGGGCCTTCGAGCATTGCTTTAACCGCGTGGGCTTTGTTGGCACCATATGCTACCATCAAAATTTGCTTTGCCGCCATAATTTGGCTGATACCCATCGTAATCGCTTGCGTTGGTACTTCTGCTGCATCCGCGAAGAAACGTGCATTAGCGGCAATTGTGGATGGTGTTAAGTCCACCAAATGGGTTTGGCTGGTGAATGACGTCCCTGGTTCGTTGAAACCAATGTGCGCATTTTGTCCCAAACCAAGAATTTGTAAATCAACTGGATGGGTCGCAATCACTTCATCATAGTGTGTTAATTCAGCCGAAATGTCTTGAGCATCCCCGGCAGGCACAAATGATTGCGCAAAGGGCTTAGCATCGAAGAAATGCTTTTGCATGAAATAATGATAACTTTGATCATGATCAGCGGCTAAGCCAACATATTCATCCAAGTTAACTGATGTTGCTTGTGAAAAGTCTAAGTCACTAGCAGCAATTGCATCATAGATTGAGATTGGTGTACTACCGGTCGCTAAGCCAAACGTATCTGCCCCACTCGCTAAAGCATCTGCAAATACTTGGTAACCAGCTTGTCCACCAGCAAGATTGTCTTGCACTTTAATAATCTTCATCATAATGTTCACCCCTTTTTATTCACTCTTAATGGTATATACCAATTATAGCGTAACTTGTTTCATTGCGCAAGCGGTCTATACCATTATTTTTGAAGGCTTCACTGCTTACAAAACAGGTTCCATTTTTTCTAGCGTGGAATTTGGATATGCGTCTCAGATTGATTCCCACTACGAGGCTAGAAACAGTCTGGACACCGTGATGGAAGACAAGCATTTGAAGCCACAGTGCGGTCTTCAAATGTTTGCGAAGCTTGGTTCGCTAACGCGGTAACCATCTTCACAAATCCATAATCAGTAACGAAACCCGTTACTGATTATGCCATCACGGTGCGAGCTAAAGTCCAGCCTGTTTCCAGCCTCTTCGTTAGTTTGAGCAGGCAGTCTGACTAGTAATATGCCCTAATCCTTGTCACTGCAAGTTTAGCGGAGTGACTGAAAATCACTTTGTGGCCGGCAGGCTTTACACCGAAATGGGACGTGACACCATGTGTCAGGTTTGTCGCTGAGGGTAGAGCCGACCGGGCCTTATTTGTCCAGCGTAGCTACAAATGTGAGCAGTCTTTTGGCTTTAGCCATTAGACTGCCAGCTATCCCGAATTGCCCAAGACAGACATTCAGCCTGGAAGGCTAATCTAATCGGGTTTTGATTAGATTCAGTTGTTTGTTGAAAACAAACTGCTGGAATGTTTTGCGTTGCCGTATCTCAGGCATAAGCACGTGGCTTGGGCATGTGCTTCCATCTCGGTGCACAATGTGATTTTCAGTCACGTAGTGGCATCATACACCTCATCACATTTTATAAATTCCACGTCACACGAAATACAAAAAAACATCGAAGCTCGCAGTCTTCGATGTTTTTAGATTACTATTATTGAACTGTCACTGATTTGGCCAAGTTACGAGGACGGTCAACGTCCAAACCACGACCTAATGAAGTGTAGTATGAAAGCAATTGAACTGGCACAGTTGCCAACAAGATTGCCAATTGTTGTACGACTGCTGGATCATCTTCAGCAGAATCAACTGAAGGCAAGATTACTTCATCACCTTCTTTGGCGTTTTCCTTAGTTGCGATAACCATAGTGTGGGCACCACGTGCTTGGGTTTCAGCCAAGTTAGAACGCGTCAAGTTAGCAGTTGCACTTTGCGTCAACAAGGCCATTACCGGCGTGTTTTCTTCAATCAAGGCCAACGTACCGTGCTTTAATTCACCAGCCGCGAAACCTTCAGTGTGCACGTATGAAATTTCCTTCAACTTCAAAGCAGCTTCCAACGCCAATTCGGCATCGTTCAACCGACCAATGTAGAAGGCATCGTGGGCGTCAACCAAGTAATCATTGGCTAACTTTTCATACTTTTCCTTGTCTTGCACAATTGCGTCCATCGCAATCGCAATGTTAGCTAATGGGTGCGAAACAGAGAATTTGTTATCAGCCATCGCTTGGGCAATGATTGATAAAACTGAAACTTGAGCAGTGTATGCCTTAGTTGAAGCCACCGCAATTTCTGGACCAGCCAACAATGGCAATGAGAATGTTGCTTCACGCGCCAAAGTTGAGTTAGGTACATTTGTTAACGTCAATGACTTGAAGCCGCGGTCGTTAGCAACTTGGAGCACTTCACGTGAATCCGCAGTTTCACCAGATTGTGATAAGAACACAAATACTGGGTTAGCTTCTGGAATGAAGTTATCGTAAGCAAATTCAGATGAGATTTCAACTTGAGTTGCTTTACCAACTAAGCGTTCAAACATCCGCTTACCAAGTAATGACGCGTGGTATGAAGTACCAGCCGCCACAATGTAAATCCGGTCAGCATTCTTCAAAGTATCAATGATTTCGCTGTCAATATTTACGTGACCTTGTTCATCCATGTAGTGACCAAGGATGGTACGGATAACGTTTGGTTGTTCTTCGATTTCCTTCAACATGTAGTATGGGTAGATTCCCTTATCAGTTTCAGAAGCATCGATATCCAAGTGGAATGATTCATGTTCAACGATTTGACCGTTGGCATCAATAATCACAATTGAATCACCCTTAACAATGGCCATTTCACCATCGTCCAATGACATGAAATCGTGCGTGTAATCAAGCATAGCTGTTGCATCAGAAGTCACGACGTTAAAGTCATCCCCAAGCCCCAACAACAATGGGCTCTTGTTACGAGCAACGTACAAAGTATCAGGTTCTTCGTTATCCATCATCACGAAACCGTATGATCCTTCGCCAATCAAGCTCAAAACCTTACGGAAGGCATCAACAACGGCTAAGCCTTCTTCTTCAACAATCTTGCCAAGCAATTGCACGGCTACTTCAGTATCAGTTTCTGACTTAAATTCAACATCAGCCAAGTATTCTTGCTTCAATTCACGGAAGTTTTCGATAACCCCGTTGTGCACGAGGAAGAAACGACCAGATGCAGAAACGTGTGGGTGTGAATTGTGGGCACTTGGAACACCGTGAGTTGCCCAACGAGTGTGCGCAATCCCAGTAGTTCCTTCGATACCGGCATTTTCAACCGCTGCTTCAAGCATTGAAACACGGCCTTTTTCTTTGTACAAGTATTCGTGACCATCGTTATCGTTCACGTAAACACCAGCAGAATCGTACCCACGGTATTCGAGCTTTTCAAGCCCCTTCATTAATACTGGCAAAGCAACTTTATTCCCTGTAATCCCAACAATTCCACACATATAGAAACTCCTCTTGTTAAATAATTTTATTTAAGCTATCCGTTAAATGGTATAGGTACATAATACAGTTGTACCGTACTCATTGTCAACATTTTGTTGAATTGGTATAGACGTTTTGTTTTAGTGCCTATAAATTCCCAAATACAAGTATCACATGAAAGTTTGCAAAAATAATGACCTGGGTTTGAATTTTTTGTGAAGGTAATTCACCACGGAATATACCTTAGCTAATAGTTTGAGCACATCACAAAATCGCCGATAACTGATCCGCTTGAATCTGCCCCCCGACGAATTGTCTGAAAGCAATTTTTCAATCACAGATAATTTACTGTTTGATTAAACGTGCACATTATTTCAGCGGCTAAATTGGTTTTCATGCACTTCGGCTCACAGCGACTGTTTTTTCTAGTCTGAGCATTGTTACTAACTAACGGAGTGCCGGTAAATTACTTGGCGGGCGCAGCCTTTACACCGCGACTGGGGGGATATGTGTGCAACACATGTCGCCGCTGAGGATAAGATGAGGAATCTTAGGAATTTATTCCTTAGAGTCCCAGCTTATCCGAACCTCCCAAGACCGCACTTTGGCTTGGGAGGTTGCTTCCAGCGTGGTGCGCCAAGTAATTTACTGGCACGCAGTGGTCAATTTTATCCCATTCCACGTCAGACGAAATAGAAAAAACGACCAAGGATTTTACTCCCTAGTCGCTTTATAAGTATTTTTTTATTCAATCCCAACTTCAGCACGGACAACATCAACAATGCGATCTACGTAAGCATCAACTGTTTCTTGGGTTGGGGCTTCAGCCATCACACGCAACAAGCTTTCAGTACCACTTGGGCGAACAAGAACTCGGCCGTCACCGTTCATTTCATTTTCAACTTGAGCGATAACGTCCTTGATAGCTTGGTTGCTCAAGGCAGCAGCCTTATCAGCAACGCGAACATTCACTAATTTTTGTGGATATTCTGTCACTTCAGCGGCTAATTCAGACAACTTCTTGCCAGATACCTTAACGATGTACAACAATTGTAAAGCCGTCAACATCCCGTCACCAGTCGTGTTCCAGTCTAAGAAGACAACGTGACCAGATTGTTCACCACCAACGTTGTAGCCGTTCTTAAGCATTTCTTCAACGACGTAACGGTCACCAACGGCGGTTTTAACTGATTGCATATCGTTTTCTTCTAAGGCTTTGTACATACCGATATTTGACATCACAGTGGTTACCACCGTGTTCTTCTTCAAACGGCCGTGTTCGTTCATATACTTACCAGTAATGAACATCACTTTGTCCCCGTTAACAATGTTACCGAGTTCGTCAACGGCAATCAAACGGTCACCATCTCCATCAAATGCAATCCCAGCATCTGCACCAGTTTCCTTCACAAATGCAGCCACTGCTTCTGGGTGGGTTGAACCGACACCAGCGTTAATATTGATTCCATCTGGCGTCGTCGCCATAGTGTTAAATTCAGCACCTAAATCAGCAAATAAACGTGGGACCAAGTTTGAAGTTGCCCCGTTTGCCGCGTCAATTGCTAACTTCAAACCTGACAAATCATCAGGAATCGTGTCTTGCAAGAATTTAGTGTACTTTAAGGCACCTTCAGGATAATCAGAAACCGTGCCTAAACCAACGGCTGATGGACGTGGCAAAGTATCGGTTGGTGCATCGAGGAGTTGTTCAATTTCAAATTCCAAGCTGTCTGATAATTTGAAACCATCGGCACCAAAGAACTTAATCCCATTATCTTGAGCAGGGTTGTGTGAGGCTGTAATCATAACCCCCGCATCCGCTGATTGGGCGCGTACCAAGTATGCAACCCCCGGTGTGGTCATTACGCCAAGACGCAAGACTTCAATCCCAACTGAAAGCAAACCAGCAATAATTGCTTGTTCCAACATTTGGCCGGAAATACGCGTATCGCGAGCCACTAAAACTTTCGGTTGGCGGTCTTGACCCGCAGCATGTTGTGTTAACACATAACCACCAGTGCGACCTAATTGGAACGCTAATTCGGGTGTTAAAGTTTCATTGGCAACTCCACGAACACCATCGGTACCAAAGTATTTCAATTCAATTTCTGACATTTTTATTTCCCCTATATTTTCTATAGCTACTAATATTTTATTTCGTAGATGATGAGCTTGTTGCACTCGAACTAACCGCACTAGCGCCATCTGCTGGGTCTTGCTTGGCATCTGACTTTTGTTTTTCGGTTTCGGCCGGTGCTGCTCCGTCGCGTGGCTTAATTGTAACCTTCACACTTGAGGGTGAGAAGTGCGACACACCATCTACTTTATCAATATTAACTGATTTTGTTTTAGTTTTCTTCACACCGGTCACATCAATCGCGACCGCAATGTGCTTGAGCTGATCTAACGTTGCTTGGTCACCATAAACGGTCACCTCATTAACATTGGCAGTTAACTCAAATTTTTTCGCATCCTTGCCAGTTGCCGTTAAGTCTACTGGCACCGTCTTTTGCCCATCACCTGACTTAACTACCAAATTAACTTCTGTCGTTTGTGGCGTTATCATCACATTGACTAAGTTGCCTTGCTTATCAAGCGCTTGGATGCGGACGTGCTGATGCACATCTTTTTTAGTATTAGGATCCAAATCTAACTGTGCTACGACACGGTCAACTTTATTGACCTCATCTTGTGCGCCGGTTACTTGCACGTTTTGGACAGAAGTTGTTGGTTGTGACGCCTCGTAACCATCCGCAACGTTGTCCTCGTTATATTGGACATGGACGTTGTAGTTTTGCGTATCACGTTGGGCAAGATTAATTTCAATTTTGGCTGGTAATACGCTTGCGGTAATTTCTTTATTCAAACCTCTAGTCTTCAATGATACAACATGATCACCTAATGACAAGTTTTGCAAATTCGCCAACACTTCAAAATTCTTCGTATTCGCAGCTGCGGTCACTAACGCACTTGGTCCCCGCAACTCAATGGTGACACTGTCCGGTGCCCCGGTTACAAAATATTTTAAGGTATCAACCCGCAATTGCAGTGGCATCGTTACTTTGACTTTTTTCTGTGGTGATAATGATCTCAAGGTATCACCTTGTTCCATCCGCTGTTGCTCTTTATTTTGTTGGTTACCGAGGTTACTATCAGCCACGTAACTAAACAACGCAATCGCAAAAAGTAATGACAGAATCATGTATAATCCGCGCGTTTTCAGGAAGTTTGCAAATTTCATTAGTTTTTACCTCCCCGGAAGATTCGGTCAAAGAAGGCGACAACACTATTACGTTGCGTTTCTTCTTGCTGAATCAATTGCTTGTGTAACATATTCAAATAATCATCACGTTCAAGATCACGAATTAATTCATTATTTAGCGTGAATGAAACTTCACCAGTTTCTTCGGAAATGACAATCGTCAGCGCGTCAGTGACTTCACTAATCCCAACGGCTGCCCGGTGACGTGTTCCTAATTCTTTAGGAATGGCGCTACTTTCAGACAATGGTAAGTAGGCCGCAGCGACCGCAATCCGGTCACCTTCGATAATCACCGCTCCATCATGCAACGGTGTATTCGGAATGAACGTGTTAATTAGCAATTGGCCGGTGGTGTAGGCATCCATCTTAATCCCAGTCTCGATATATTCTTCTAAACCGGTATTGCGTTCAATCGCAATCAATGCACCAATCCGCCGTTTTGCCATGTACTGAATTGCAAAATCAAGGGCTTCAATCAAATGCTCTTCAGCTTCATTTTCTTTGCGATTACGCACAAAGACCGACCCACGACCCAGGTGTTCCAGTCCACGCCGGATTTCTGGTTGGAAAATCACAACTAGCGCAACAACCCCCCAGTTAATGACTTGATCCATAATCCAAGAAACGGTGTCCAAACCAATCCAGACACTGAGGAACTTGATCACTAAGACAATCAAGACCCCCCGCATGAGTTGCACGGCTCGGGTACCACGGACAAGCATGATTAGTTGATACACAACAAACCACACCACCAAAATATCAACGACGTGTACTAAGTTTCTTAATGTAAGCAGATTATTCCAATCCAATAACTTAACCTCTACTTTTCTATTTTTATGTAATTAATTTAACTCTGTTGTTCAGTCGCCAATATTTTTGTCTTGGCGGCAACACATAAAACTAATAGAGCCATTTTAAATAGTTTCCCATTTATTATATCACGGTTACGGGTATCCGATGGCGACAAAAAAGGGCTAAAATTTTTCTAGTGTGAAATTTGAATATGTGTCTCAGATTGATTCCCACTACGAGGCTGGAACCAGTCTGGACACCGTGATGGAAGACAAGCATTTGAAGCCACAGTGCGGTCTTCAAATGTTTGCGAAGCTTGGTTCGCTAACGCGGTAACCATCTTCACAAATCCATAATCAGTAACCAAACCCGTTACTGATTATGCCATCACGGTGCGAGCTAAAGTCCAGCCTGGTTCCAGCCTCTTCGTTAGTTTGAGCAGGCAGTCTGACTAGT
The DNA here is from genome assembly GCF_004358325.1 of Periweissella cryptocerci. Taxonomy (NCBI): domain Bacteria; kingdom Bacillati; phylum Bacillota; class Bacilli; order Lactobacillales; family Lactobacillaceae; genus Periweissella; species Periweissella cryptocerci. The sequence goes on from NZ_CP037940.1 coordinate 836,610, forward strand.
CATATGCCGTAATCCTTGTCGCTGCCGGTTTAGCGCTAATCATACATCTCATCTCATTTTATAAATTCCACGTCAGACGAAATGGCGACAAAAAAGCCACGACAAATTTGTCGTGGCCATTTTGATGCTATTAAAGTTCTGATGATGAAGTCATGATTTTGTCGATTAAACCGTATTCGAGTGTTTCTTCAGCAGTTAACCAGTGATCACGTTCGATATCGTCTTCAACCTTTTCGAGTGGTTGGCCAGAATTGTCAGCCAAGACCTTAGCTAATTGGTGACGAGTCCGTGTGATTTGTTGGTATGCAATTTCGATTTCGGTTTGTTGACCTTGTGCACCGCCCATTGGTTGGTGGATCAAGTATTCAGCATTAGGGAGCATGAAACGCTTGCCCTTAGCACCAGAAGAAGCAATGATAGTTGCCATTGAAGCGGCAAGTCCCATCACAACGGTTTGGATGTCTGACTTGATAAAGTTCATCGTGTCAACAATTGCCATCCCGGCTGTAACGACACCACCTGGTGAGTTGATGTACATGTAGATGTCCTTTTCAGAATCTTGGGCATCCAAGAAAAGCAATTGAGCGACAATGGCGTTGGCCATCCCGTCTTCAATTTGGCCGCTCACCATGATGATGCGGTCCTTCAATAAACGTGAATAAATATCATATGCGCGTTCACCGCGTGATGATGTTTCAATAACTGTAGGTACTGGATACATTTCTTATCCTCCTTGTTGTTGGATTAGCAGTCCGAATAGTCGTCTGCTAATATACTGTTATATCTTACCGCAAAGGTCAGATTAGGTCAAATGATTCATTACTTTCTGCTTTTACTTCCTGGCAAAGGCAACCCAGAGCGCAAGTTTTCAGCATACTCGTTAATTTTGCGGAGGCGGTGATTAACCCCTGATTTGGAAATCGCACCACCTGGCACATAGTTACCAAGCTCACCCAGGCTCACGTCAGGGTGTGCCAAGCGGGTTTCGGCCATATCACGTAGCTTGACTGGTAACGATGATAAACCAATCTCGGACGCAATTAAATTGATATTTTCAATTTGGCGGGCACTCGCATCGGCAACCTTATTGGCATTGGCTTCTTCGGCATTTGTTAAGCGATTAACTGAATTTTTGATGTCCCGCATAATCCGGACATCTTCAAATTGCAGCATGCTATTTGTCGCCCCAATCAACTGCAGAAAATCCGCAATCTTTTCGGCTTCCTTCAAATATACAATATAACCGGAGCGGCGTTCAGTAATCTTCGCATTCAAATCGTATTCATTCATCAACTCAGCTAACTGCGCATTATGTGCTTGGTATAATGAATAAATTTCCAAGTGGTACCGGCTTGTTTCAGGATTATTGACTGAACCGGCTGCTAAGAATGCGCCCCGCAAATATGAACGTTTTTCCGAATCTTTTCGTAACAATTCTAATGGCACAGTTTCATTAATTTCAAAGCCTTGCATGATTTTTAATTCATCCAAAACTTCATTCACATTGTGAGTTAAACGCACAATATATAAATTATTCTTTTTTAACTTCATTTGGCGGCGCACAATCACTTCAGATTCAGCATGAAAAAATTGCCGCAGTAGCGAATAAATTCGCCGGGCAGTTGATGCATTCTCGGTTTGGACATTTAGAATAAACTGCCGATTGCTCAAACCCAAGGCGCCGTTCATTCGGATCAACGCTGAAAGTTCTGCTTTCCCGTTGCCCTCATGTACGTCAAGACTCGTTAATTCTTTTTTGACGTCGCTGGCGTATGACATGACAATTCATCCTTTCGTTGTTAATTTTCTTGCTTTAATTCTTGGCGTGTAGAATTTTCATTAATTCTTCTACGACTCGTTTGCCATCGTGGAAAGCACCATTATCACGAAGTTCTAAGAGATCAGCTTCCACTTCCGTGATATGCAGGTCATCGAATTCACTCGAATCATGCCGGACTTGCTTAGAAACTTCGCTCCACCGTTGCCAATCAATGTATTCTTCAGGAACTGCAGCGACGTTGACGATTGTGTGTGTAATCACATCGGCGCCAACGTGCTCATTAATCACGCGGGCGTGGTCGGCGTCAGAGAAATTATCAGTTTCCCCTTTTTGGGTCATGATGTTTGAGATATACACAACATCAGCCCGCGTCGTCCGTAACGCCAGCGCCACTTCTTGAATCGTCAAGTTCGGCAAGATACTGGTGTACAACGACCCCGGTCCTAAAATAACCTGATCGGCATTCGCAATCGCGGTCACGACTGACGGAACTGCTTTGGCAATTTTATTCTTAGAATCAGGTTGGGGCATCACCCACACTTTTTCGATGGTTTTATGGGCATGCGTGATTTCCGCTTCACCAATCATGGTCGTGCCATCAGTAAATCGAGCATGCAATTCCAACGGTTCATTAGCGACAGGATAAACATGGCCTTTAACCGCCATCATTTTACTGAGCTTTTGCACCGCCTCAAAAATGTTCAAATCCATTTCTTGCATGGCGGCAATAATTAAATTACCGATACTATGACCAGAAAAGAAATCATCATCCGACTTAAATCGATATTGGAAGACACGTAAAAAATCTTCATCTAATTCTGACATGACCGCCATCACGTTACGAATATCACCAGGTGGTACGACGTTAATATAATTTCGTAGTGCGCCGGATGAGCCTCCATCGTCGGCGACCGTCACAACAGCTGTGATATCGACATTTTCATGCCGCAACTCCCGCAAGATTACTGGTAGCCCGGAACCGCCACCGATAATTACGATTTTTTTCTTCATGAGCGAACACTCGATTCCTTACGCAATTCAATATCACGGTGGGTTACCCGGGTTTTGTATTGCCCTTCGAGGGCGCGCCCAATTCGTTCAGCAAAAGCCACTGACCGGTGTTGACCACCAGTACAGCCGACTGCAATTACTAACGAAGTTTTACCTTCCGTAATATAACGTGGAATTGTCAATTCCAAGAGCTTCAAATATTGGACAAAAAATTCTTCTGCCCCATCAGTTGCCATCACGTAATCATAAACCGCTTGATCGAGCCCTGTTAAATCACGGAGCTTTTGATCATAGAACGGATTCTTCAAGAAACGGACATCCCACACAATATCAGCGTCCAAAGGCAGGCCGTATTTGAAACCAAATGACATCACCTGCAAATTAAACGGTGCTTTGTGTTCACCATTACTGAATTTTTCAAATAACATCTTCCGCAATTGTCGTGATGACAAGTCCGTGGTATCAACCACCACTTTGGCGCGTTTTTTAATTGGTTGTAATATTTCGCGTTCTTTTGCTAAACCTTCAACCACCCGACCATCTTGCGCCAGTGGGTGTTGCCGCCGTGATTCTTTATAACGGGCGACGAGTTCTTGATCAGTCGCATCAAGGAAAAGCGTGTCGGCGTTCAATTGTTCACTTTTTAATAGATCGGCAATGTTGCCAATTAAACTAAGTGAGCGCACATCCACTACGAGCGCAACGTTTTGCACTGATTGACTGGTTTGCACCATTTCAAAAAATGGGCTTAATAATCCGGCTGGTAAGTTATCCGTTGTTAGAAACCCCATGTCTTCAAATGCTTGCATCGCAACCGTTTTTCCGGCACCACTCATCCCGGTCACAATCACAATTTGTCTTTTTTTATCCATGTTATTACCTCCAATTGATATACCAATATGTATCTCTTAATTATACTATATCTTCCGCGCTTTAGCGTTGCCCTAAGTGCAAACATTTTTGAAATAAAAATTGGCAGAATATCAAGCGTAGCACTTGCATCTCTTACAAAAAGTAAGTATACTTATTTTTTGTAAGTTTAACAAACAAATTCATGACAATCTTTGAAATTTGTTTAACAGACATAATAAACGAAAACAGAGGATACCAAACTATGGCAGAACGAATGGATGTTTCAAGTGCAAACCGCAAGCTTAAGAGCCCTAACATCAAGACTCGCAAGCGCGCGTTGAAGGCGTTACACGATGATCGCCGTGCAAAGTCTAACAAGAAGTAAGCACTATGCAAATCAGTGACTGTACGACCTATATTGCGTCAGACTAAAAAAACTTTTACCCAACCCAAGTGGTTAGCGTAAAAGTTTTTTTGTTTTTGTGTATTATTTTTCCCAATTGATGGGGTCATACGTCAACGTATACAAAGTTTGGTGGTGGAAATTAATCACCTGGCGCAAATCAAAACCAATTCGCTGATAGAATTTCGCTTGGGGACCAAATGATTCCACTACGTAATCGGTAAGTTCCAGATAGCGCATTACTGCTTTAAGTAGTTCGTGGCCTGCACGTTCATTTTCCATTGATAATGAAACGACTGTTGCTTCTAATGAATTGTGATCCATTTGGGCTAATTGTAACTGCGCCATTATCTGGCCGTCGTGTTGCCAAGCAAACTCGCTCACAACGTTCCCGACAGTGACAAATTTTGGTTCGGTAACCGCAACTAACATTGTCATCACTTCCCTTCCGTAGTAGTACTTTGAAGGTAATATACAATGGTAGAGAAATGATTGCAAGCAATGTAAACCCATACATTGAAATTTGTCAAATTAATCGTGAATGTCAGCGTTTACAGGGACTTGACGGTACTTATCACCGGCAATATCTTGATAGAAAGCCACCATCGTTGCATTCCGATATGGCAAAATCCACAACCAACCAATCCCAAAGGAAAGGGCGGCTAAAATGTACCAACCGACAAAGCTTAAATTCAACAAGAATAGGCGCCATTTGTGCCCATCCATCAATTTCCGACTTTCAGTAATGTACCACGTCCATTTTTCGGGTGCTGCATCAGCTGGACGGCCATCCGTGACATCCTTATAAATCAACAATGATTGCGCATATGAAAATGGTTTGATGAACAATGGAATAATCAACATTGCCCATAAAAGTTGGAATAACACTGAAATTAAGTTAATCATAAAGTTGGCTAAAATCCGGCCATTTTGGAAACCATCAAACGCATTCCCAAACCGCACTTGCTTGTCCGGGTTGCGGAACCAATCGAGGAACGTCCAAGAAATCCCCGTTGCAATCATCGCCATGACGATTTGCATTAGGTATGAAGAAACTTGATTGCCAAAATTCATACCAAATGTCCCTGGCACATTATCTGCACCATCGCCATCAAATAGACTTTTATTATCGCTAGCCCACTTCGTCACATCAGCTCCATGTTTTTGGAGTAAGTACGCCGTAAGTGCAACCGCCGCCACAATGATGAGCATCGTCAACAATGTTCCTAACAACGCCAAAATTGATGGAAATAAATTTAAACGCACGGCCTGACCCCAGCGCCCTTTCAACAGACGCCGCGCATCTTTTCGGTAACTACTAATTTTTGTTTGTTGCATTCTCTCTACTCCTTGTATTTCATCAACTTGGTTAGCCATAATTCTAGCTTATGTGGTTCTTAAGAAAAAATTAATTAATTGGTCACGCTCGTGAAACGTTGCGCCGGTAACCATACTAACAGACGTTTCATTTTGTAATATCAATTATTGCTGCCGTTATTATACCATACATGTAAATACGCCCAAAAATCATATGTTTCATTTGTCTTACTTTTGCAACACTGCAGTAATATGGATTTTCGCAATTTTTTCATCGAATTTTCTTCAAATTTCAGGTTTAGTATTGGCTCTATGATATTTAAGTCCAAGGCTTAACGCTACCATTTTAATAATGTTTTTGCTAAGCTGTTCTCATTAGTTTCTAACTTACAATTACTTAACTAGCTGTTTCACTTCAACGAAAGGAATAACTGCCATGAATCGAATCCATCAAGCCTTTATCTATTTACCATTACTTTGGTTAGCCATTTTGATTGCTAATGCCCTCTTAACGCACATTGACTACGCGGCCGCTTGCGCTGGAGTGATTACATTGGGCGTTATTCTCACAATTCTCTCTATCGTCAATCTCTGCCAATCTTCCGATGACGTCGGTGCACCACATGCCGGCCGCCACGTTATTGAGCCGAGAGAAAGTTTCTTTGAAGAATTCGATGCTGATACTAATAATCACTAATAATTTAAAAATGCTATCAGATAAACTTTGAGCGCAAAAAAATAGATCTGATTTCTACCTTCGGGTATGCAATCAGGTCTATTTTGTCTGCAGTGGAATTGAATAGACTTGGCGCACCACACTGGAAAAATATAGAACCTTTTTCCGCGTACACTTCATAACATCGTTTCTGCTTAGTTGTCCAGAATACTCGTAAATCGCTTCCAGATACGTACTTGCAAAAACTGTTGCGTGATTAAGTAAATTACCAAGAGCATAATACCGACGACACTCCAAGTTCCAAACATTTCCATGCGTTCCATTATTTCAGTTGGATTTAGTTTAAACAGTTGTTGCAAGAAATCAATTAGTTCTGGATGCCAATTGGCCGTGTCCAACAGAATACTGCCAAAGAACACTGCACTTAAAATTTGACTCCCGGTCGCTAGCAACATCAAGCCATTTGACCAATGACGCAATACTAGTGCGAGCGCATGCGCTATCACACTGAAACCGATCGCACCAATTAACAAACCGCGTAATGGTGCCACGTGTTCCCAACTAAAAATGTGGATACTTGTCCCGCCGTTGTTAAAATGCAAACTTTGAGCGATGATAAAAAATGTCACCAGCAAAGTACCATCAACCACTAAGCCAACGATACTGTGCCACTTCGGGATTCGTCCATCCCCCGGTAAATCAACAGTACGTAATTGCATCGCTGTCCACGGTTTATCCCGATGAACCACATCAGTTAGGCGCAGTCCTCGCCACTGAAAGATTATGCCCGCCACCGTCAAAATACTCGTCAGCACAGCCATCCACAGAAGTAAATTAGTCCCAAAATGTTGCAGAATATCGCCCGTCACCATTAAAAATGGTAAATTGTTGACCCGGTAAAATGCTTCGACCACGGCTAACCCCAAGCTAACGACTACCCCTAAAACCAGCAGCAAACGCAAGCAATACCAATAAATATTGTTTAAGCCTGATTTAGCCAAAAAGCCTGTTTCGTGCTCGTATGTCGTTTGCCACAAAATCGGACTCCCTAAATCATGTAAACGGGTCATTACTTTAGCTTTATCGTTGCTATCAGGCACACCACTTAAGATTTCGTTTCTTAGGGTTCTAATCGCTGCGACCTTGCGCCGACCCCAAAAGTAGCGCGTCGCCGCGTGTACATATCGTTCAATCATTTGTTGTGTATTCATGTGTTCACACCCGTTCATAATTTCTATATTCTGTGGCTGAACCACATCGTTACTTCTAGCGTACCAATAAATTCAGCCTAAATTATGAACTTCTAATGAAAAAACAAGCTTAGTATTACGCTATTTCAATAGGTTTAATGAGAAATGTATCACCTAAAACGCTCATGATTCGTTGCACCACATCTAAAGTTAAATTCATCTGCGCATTTTCAACCTTCGCAATTTGACTCTGGGTCATCCCCGCTTTTTGAGCCAACTCAACTTGCGAAATATTTTGCGCAATCCGAGCACGGCGGATTTTATAGGCGGCTTCATCATTAGCGGATAGCGGAACCACCGCGGTCAAGGGTTTCCCTTCCGCAGCGGCGACAATCATCTTAGCTTCCATTTCTAAAGTTATTTCACCATCAATGTGTTTGCCGATAAATGAAAATTCCCTGATATTGATGTTTTCAAAAAGTATCTCGTCCATTTTTTGCGATGCATCTTGAAACGCATCGGAATCAGGCTCGCTAATACTGATAATGTAATTTAACTCTGCTAACTTTTTTTCAACTAATTTATAATCCATTGAATTGTTCCTCCATCAGGTAAATATTTATTAATGATAGCTTTACTCACGTCGGTGTCAAAAATTACCCGCTGCCAGTTCCGCTCCCCGCCTAAATGATCATAAAATTTTTCAATACCATTTATTTTTGATTTCAGCTGCACATATCCCTCAAATCCTGGTTGCTCAAACGCGTCCATCGCGACAAGTGCAATTAATTTACCGCCGTATCCATAGCCTTGATTACATTCTGCCACTTCAACTAACGCCAAATAGTTGAAATAACTAGCTGACTGTCGTTTAAAAGAAACGAGTCATTTGAGCTTCCTCTCTTCATACAATCCGACAACCAACCTGTGATTTAATAATTCACCTTGCCAGTCAAATTTAAACCCTATTTTACTGACTTTTGACAACATATCTGCATCAATAATTTGTTTGTATTCTTCCATACATTATATCACATTATTCTAATTTAGAATAATTACGCCGAATTAGTCTGAAACCTATCCTTATCTCAGCGCACTCCTTTCATATAAAAAACTAGCAATGCCCTCTAGTTAATAAAATACGAAAAAAGTTACTGATAATTTTAATTTGGCGCCGCTATTATGTAAAAAACAAGCAGCGGCTCGGTTAGTTTTCAATGCACTTCGGCCTTCAACGCGTTTTTGCTAATTTGAACATTATCACTAACTAACGGAGTGCCGGCAAATTACTTGGCGGGCGCAGCCTTTACACCGCGACTGGGGGAATATGTGTGAAGCACATATTTCCGCTGAAGATAAGATGAGGAGTCTTGGGGATTTATCACCTAGAGTCCCAGCTTATCTGAACCGACCAAGACAGACATCCAGCCTGCAAGGCTAATCTAATCGCGTTAGGATTAGATTCAGTATTTTGTGAAACAAAATGCTGGGATGTTTTGCGTTGCCGGGTCACAGGCATAAGCACAAACCGGCTTGGGAGGCTGCTTCCAGCGTGGTGCGCCAAGTAATTTGCCGGCACGCAGTGGCCAAACTCATTCAATCCCACGAACAAAAAACAGCGCACCTCAATTACGAAGTCCGCTGCTTTTGGCACACATTATGCAGTTAAATTAGTACTAAATTGAGCATTATACAGGCCGGCGTAAACCGCGCCTTTTGCCATTAATTCATCATGATTCCCAGTTTCCACAATATCACCATGATCCATCACGACAATGTTATCGGCGTTACGGATTGTTGATAAACGGTGGGCAACCACAAAGCTAGTCCGCCCTGATAATAAGCTTTCCATCGCATGTTGAATCAAAGTTTCTGTCCGCGTATCAACTGATGACGTAGCTTCATCCAAGATTAATATTTCCGGATTTGCCAAGAAGGCCCGTGCAATCGTCAACAATTGCCGTTGTCCTTGCGAAATATTCGAGGCTGTTTCATTCAAAATGGTTTGGTAACCTTCTGGTAATTGGCGAATGAACGTATCAGCATGGGCTGCTTCAGCGGCGGCAAAAATTTCAGCGTCGGTCGCGTGTTCATTACCATACTTGATATTATCGTAAATGGTTCCCGTAAATAACCACGTATCTTGCAAGACCATCGCAAAATGACTACGCAAGTCTTCACGCGTCATGGCACGGGTATCTTGCCCATTAAGACGAATCACCCCGCCATTTAAATCGTAGAAACGTTCAAGCAAGTTGATAATCGTCGTTTTACCCGCACCTGTATGACCAACAATTGCGACCATTTGACCGGGCTTAACGGCTAATGAGTAATCTTCAATTAATGGTGCATCTGGTGTGTAACCGAATTTAACGTGTTCCAATTCAACTTTGTTATCGCTGTTCTTAGCTGGAACCGTGTCAAATTCAGTCCGCATTTCAGGTTCATCGAGGACTTCAAAAATCCGTTCAGCAGAAGCGACTGTGGCTTGAATCGTGTTCGTTAAGTTGGCCATTTGGGTAATTGGTTGAGAGAATTGGTTCGTGTATTGCAACATCGCTTGCACGTTCCCCAAACTAATATTACCCTTAGCAACCATAATTCCACCAATAACCGCCATTGCTAGGTAATCCAAATTATTCACAAAACGCATCATTGGATAAATCAACGTTGAGACAAATTGCGCCTTCCAGGCTGATTTGTAGTATTTTTCATTTTGTTCCTTGAACTGTTCAACCGCATCTTCTTCATGGTTGAAAGTCCGCACTACCGTGTGACCAGAATAAGTTTCTTCAATTTGATCGTTCAACAAACCAAGTGCGGCTTGTTGGCGCGAGAAGAACCGTTGTGAGCGGGGCGCAATAATTCGGACAATCGCTAAACTCAAGGGTACCGTGAGAATCGCAACCAGTGATAACTTCCAACTAATTGTGAGCATCAAGTACAAGACCCCCACGAAAGTCAGTGCCGACGTTACCAATTGGATTAATGATTGTTGCAAAGTTCCCGAGATGTTATCCATATCGTTAATGACCCGCGACATGATGTCCCCGTTGCTATGAGTATCATAATAACTAATTGGCATGCGCATCATCTTAGCTTTGAAATCTTTCCGCAATTGATACACCGTTTTTTGTGAAATTCGGGTCATCACGACTTGTTGAATCGAGCTAAACAATGCTGACAAGACATAGAAAATCGCCACAGTCACCAAAATTGTTTCGATTTTATTAAAGTTAATTGGCAAATCGTGAACCGGTGTGCCGGCTTTTTTCAAAGCAAGACCACGCATGATACCGGTGTATATTTCAGTAGTTGCTTTACCTAAAATTTTAGGCGCATTTACCGAAAGAATGACCGATGCAGCTGCCATAATCAAAGAAAATACCACCCCTGCAATATCAGTCCGCAAGTATTTAAATAACCGAATCACGGTTGGCCAAAAGTGTGTGGCTTTTTCGACGGGGCCGCCGATTTTATTACCGCCCTTACCTTGCATTCGTGCACCAGGATTACGCATCTAAATCACTTCCTTTCTTGATTTGGGTATCAATAATTTCTTGGTAGGTCGCATTATTTGCGGCCAATTCTTTGTGTGTGCCTTGACCAACTACTCGGCCTTCTTCAAGCACCATAATAATGTCAGCATCCGCAACCGTTGAAATCCGTTGCGCCACAAGTACTGTAATCGCTTGTTGCATGGCGGCATCTTGTTTCAAATTAGCCCGCAAATTGGCGTCAGTTTTGAAGTCTAAGGCAGAAAATGAATCATCGAAAATATACACTGGAGCTGGTTTAATCAACGTCCGGGCAATTGCTAACCGTTGACGTTGACCACCTGAGAAGTTATCCCCGTTTTGTTCTACTCGTAAATCCAAACCACCTTGTTCACGAATAAATTCACCTGCTTGCGCTAACTCTAAAGCGTGCCACATTTCATCATCAGTTGCGTCAGGCTTCCCATATTGTAAGTTTGAACGCACCGTCCCAGTAAAGAGGACGGCTTTCTGTTGCGTAATTGAAATATCGTTGTGCAAATCTTTTTGCGTTAATTCACGAATATCTTGCCCGTTCAGCTTAATTTCACCCTTTTCAATATCGTAAAGGCGGGGAATTAAGTTCACCAACGTTGATTTACCTGAACCTGTTCCACCAATGATGGCCACGGTTTGACCAGCAGTAGCGGTAAAGTTAATATCTTGCAACGCTAACTGTTCAGCGCCAGCATAGCGAAAATCAACATGATCAAATTGTAACTTCGTGGGTGCGTCGACAATTAATTTGTCCTTAGGTTCAGTCGGATCAACTACTGAATTTTCCAATGCTAACACTTCATTAATCCGCACGGCTGAAGCTTGCGCCCGGGGAATGAAGACAAACACCATTGAAAGTTGCATGAAACTCATCAGAATTTGAGTGGCATATGTCATAAACGCCACTAAGTTACCAACTTCCATTGATTGGGCGCCAATCAAGTGCGCACCATACCAGACAATCGCAATGTTCACCGCTGACAACACGAACGTCATAATTGGGAACATAAATGATGTAATAATGAAAACCCGGCGGGCAGTTTTCATCATATCAGCGTTCGCGCCATCAAACCGATTTTGTTCATACGCATCTTGATTGAAGGCCCGAATTACGCGCACCCCCGTCAAACCTTCTTGGAAGACCAAGTTAATGCGGTCGGTTTTCTTTTGCAAGCTCTTGAACAATGGAACGGCAAAATACATAATGCCAATCACCGCAATCGCCAAAATTGGGAGTGCCACGGCGAACACAATCGTTAAAGTGTGATCCTTCGTGTAGGCCATAATCCCAGCGCCGACTAACATAATTGGTGACATAATCATCATCCGCAACATCGTTTGCATGACATTTTGAATTTGGGTGACATCATTTGTCGTCCGGGTAATCATCGTGGCGTTCCCCATTGAATCAAACTCGCGGTTCGACAAATTCGTAATCTTGTCAAATAGTTGAAAACGTAATTTCTTCCCTAGTTTTTGGGATTGCGTAGAAGCAAAATACACATTCACCGCCGCCCCAGTCACCCCAATAAAGGCCACCAAAAGCATTTTTGCCCCCGTGTGCCAAATGTAGGGAATATCTTGTTGCGCGACACCTTTATTGATGATGTCACTGGTCACAGTTGGTAAGTATAAATCGGCCGACACTTGGACGATTAGGAAGGCCACCGCTAAGATGACCGCCCACCACTGCAAATTTTTCTTTGCTAGTTTAAACATATAATTCATATACCTTTCTTTTTTTGTTGGTATTGTTAGTCTGCAACAAGTTGTTTAGGCCAATACTATTCCGCTTGCGTATTGTTTGCCAATGCCACAGTATGTGCTCCGCCGAAAAACCGTTTCTTAAGTTTGAGCATTATTACTGACTAGCCAAGTGGAGTTTAACAATACGTAAGGCTAATAGCGTAATTTAGTACCTACCTAAAAGCTACTTTAACACACTAACAACACCTTAATTATTTTCGTAAAGCATTCACTTTTATGGAACACTATCAAAAAGTTACCGCATTCAATTGTACGCTTGTAAACTTGATTGACAAGGATTTAGGCTTGGAAGTAATGAAATTGCAATGTTCATACTAAAAAAGCGATCAAAACTTACGCTTCAATCGCTTCTTAAATTCACCTGTTTGAGATATTGTTCTCGAATTATATCTATTTATTTGGGAGTATTTGCACAAATTTGTTGCATTCATCTATTTTACAACATCCCTGTGCAAAAACATGATAAAATCCTAACTAATAAAACTTAGCGAGGTATTTCACATGTTAAAAAACAATTTATTATTGGGTGGTACTTTAATTTCATTTTTTATAATGTTGGTTGAAATTATGCTAGTTGCCTTGTTAAACATCCTTACTCCTCTCGTATTTGAAGTAAAAGTCATTGATACTGATCAAACTTTCCAATTTTGGGCGACTTCACTAGGTGGTGTCACTATTCTAACCATCGTTATTTTTGTTGCTTTCGTCGTCCTTGATATTTTAGCGATTAAATCCACACATAAATAAGGAGCGGTATTATGGGGGGCGCTTTTATTATGGACCTCGCAAAATCTCAGTTCATAGAAAAAACCGCCAAATTAATAGCGGTTGTAAGTTAGATATTGTTATTTTAAATTTCAAACGTGTTTAGTAGCAATTAACCATGTACCGCGCAGTTTCACGGCAATGCATTACTTATTAGACAGCAAGCGCCCAACCATCAAAATCAGTGTGACTAACATAACTAAAGAAACTAATACTAATATTTCAACGGTTAACATATATTCTACCTGTTACTTTCTTTCCAACTTTGAGAGCGCCCCGCATGTTTTGTATTGTCTACAACATTGTGACTCCTTCATGTGGATAACGCATAGCTGATAGAATTAACTAATCCCGTCTAGGCTCAGTGTAACAGCTTCTATCCTAATACGATACGCTTTGGGGCAGAAACATATCCATCTCGTGAAAAAAGACCCGGTTCTCTGATAGAATCGGGTCTTTTGGTGTAGGATAACGGCCGAAGCCTATTCTCCACGCTACTTATTTAAATAATAATGTTAAATCGAAATCTTTCCCATCACGACAAGGACAATTGCCAATATCGCGAGGAGTGTCACAATTACGGCGACAAGTTTTTCTTTGTTACTTAAGCCTGCAGCACCGGCATCACGACGGGCGCGGTAGTAGGCGTAGAAGCCTGGTACGTAAGCAATCATACATAAGATTAAGTAATGTAACCCTGACAGCGCCAACACAAATAGTTGGAATGCAAGGGCAATAATTCCAATGATTAATTGCCAGTAATTGCCTTTTTCATGACGGAGCTGCCATGCGACTTTGATTTGGCTCATGCCGACGAACACGTACGTAATAACAATCGCAACTGTCGCCATTGAAAATGCGAAGTTATAAGCTTGATTCGTGAATAGCAACGTTAATAGGAACAATTGCACCAATACTGCGGTTGCAATCAAGGCAAAACTTGGGGCGCCCTTTTTATTAGCTTTACCAAAGGCCTTTGGCAAAATTTGTTCGCGACTCATTAATTCAAGCGCTTCGGCTGGCAGCATCGTCCATGACAACCATGCCCCCAGAATTGAAATAATCAAGCCGAGGCTAATGAAGGCTCCGCCAAAGTCACCAAGCATTGCTTTAAAAATGTACATCATGCCCGGTTGTTTAATCGCTGCCAATTGCTGTTGATCAAAATAACCGAATGGCAACATTGAGGCCAAAACGTAGATGATTAGTAGGCAAAGCATCCCAATCACAGTCGCCCGACCAGCGTCACTTTTGCGTTTGGCCCGTGCGCCCATCATGACAGAACCTTCAATCCCTACGAAGACCCAGACCATAATCATCATACAACCCTTGAGCTGTTGCAGAATTGTTCCATGACCACTAGCGGTATTTGTAACCATGTTGTGCCAGAAATTCGCTGTGAAAACATCGGCCTTGAAAAATAGAATGCCGACCACGATAAATGTGAACAGTGGAATCAATTTGGCAATCGCCACCACGGTATTCAGCAGTGCGGCGCTTTCAACCCCGCGCATAACCAACCATGTTAAGCCCCATGAAATGATTGATGCACCAATAATTGACGGAATGTTTTGGCCATCGAACATGGGGATAAAATACCCGAGCGAACTCATCAAGACCGTTGCAAACGCCACATTACCTAACCACGCACACATCCAGTAGCCCCAACCACTAAAGAACCCGGCAAATGGACCAAAATCAGCTTGCGCATGTTGAAACAAGCCGGTTAAATGTGGCCGTTTTAAAGTTAAATTATTCATTGCCAGTGCTAATGCCAAAATTCCGACACCCACGATGCCCCATGCAATCAAGGCTTCACCTGGTGCGGCTGATTTGGCAATATCCGAGGGAATCGTAAAAATCCCCACCCCAATTGCTGAACTGACTGAAATCGCGATTAACGGCAATAAGCCGATTCCGTTTTTATTATCCATATTTTCATCCTTTTAATCGTTATGTATATTATTTATCCATACTCATTTATGCATTGCATACGCCAAAATCCGTAACCAAATAAGTATACCGTGCTTTTGCGTACAAAAAAAGTCATTGATATGAACTATCAATGACTTTTAAGCTATGTGCTACTTATTTTGTTCTGTATGGAATAGAAATGTCATCAGGGCAGAACACAAAATCGTGACTACTTGGAACATGTACCCACCGGCATCAATACTGTGGCTACTCATTAATTCCCAAATAAGTATGACAACTAATCCCAGAATACCGCCTATCCAGATTTTCGTGTGGCGAAGGTTAGGTCATTGTTCCAACACCAAATCCAAAGCAACTCGCGAATTAACATAATCATGGCTTCTGACAAGTCTGACACTCGGAAACGATTAATTGTGCGATATGATGGCTGTGCTTCTTGAGTCAGCCACATCGCAATAATGTTTTCTTGGGCGAACTCGGCAATCCGCCGACCGCTACGGGTATATGCGAATAAAACTAGTTTCATCATTAATCGTGGATCATACTCAAGTGGTCGACCAGTAGTATAGACGATGGTTACGTCCATGTCCTCAACTAGTTCGTTAATGTAGTGTGCTACATGAGTTTTATCAGGTTCATAAGCCGTTGGAATATCCAACATGATTTGGTTCATGTTATAATTTTTCATAGGGAATACCTCACTGTGAATAAGGGACGACCGACTTGATAACGTTGCTGTTACAGCGTTATCTTTACATATAATTATACTAAAAAGAGCTTAACCGCACGCTTTTCAGCACTTGGTTAAGCTCTTTTTGGGTCTGGAGTTATGTCCCAGCCCCTTTTTGGTAATCTATTAATTTGTATTTCCGCGAAGCATACTAGATTCTGTCTATTTGGCTCTATCTATTCCAGCATGGGATTCTCATTTCTGTACTTTTGTTAAGAATACTCACGTACCACGGAATATACCTTAGGCACTAGTCTGAGAATTACCACTAACTAACGGAGTGCCGGTAAATTGCTTGGCGGGCGCAGCCTTTACACCGCGACTGGGGGAATGTGTGTGAAACACATATTCCCGCTGAAGATAAGATGAGGACTCTTGGGGATTTATCCCTTAGAGTCCCAGCTTGTCCGAACCGACCAAGACCGTACTTTGGCTTGGGAGGCTGCTTCCAGTGTGGTGCGCCAAGTAATTTAGCGGCACGTAGTGGCCCATTTTTATTCAATCCCACGTCAGACAGAATATATCCGTCTATTTATCCGTTACCGGACGAATAAAACTTTTATCCTTCAAAATGTATTGCTTCCCAGTGGTCAAATCGTATTGAATCATGCGGTAATCAGCAAGGGTCTGCTTTTGAGTCGCAGTCAATTTGTTTTCGGGCACAATTTCACTGTTTTGGTTGAGGATTTCGCCGGCACCGTTATCGCTACTCTTGTTGGCGGCTTTCCCTGAATCAGTTGACATTGCTGGTAATTGTTCAGCGACATTCGTCATCAAGGCGTAGAATGGTGAAACCTTTTGATCCAGGTGCTTCATTAACAATGGTGAGAAGACGTTTGGACTAACGATTTTTGTGTTAGGTAACTTCGTATTCTTGACACCGTGTTCGCGGCTGTACTTGTTTGAATAGATAAACCAGTCTGTTTCGTGCAATTGAATCCCATACTTACTCATGGGAATTGAATTGTAGATACCAGGCAAGTGGTCACCATAGAAGACCACTGAAATTGGTTTTTGAATTGCATCAAGCTTAGCAATGAATGCTTTCAACGCTTGGTCGGTGTAGTGCAAGCCTTCCGTGTAATCTTCAATTTGTGATTTTTCGGATTCGGGCATGTTGTAGTTATTTGCCGTGACTTTGTAAGAGTCCGTTGCGTAATAAGGACCATATGGCCGGTGGTTTTGCATCGTTTCCAAACCAATCAATTGGCCGCCCTTGTGTTGGGCAATTCGTAATTCAACTTCTTTAAACGCTGATTCATCGGAAATGCGGGGATTACGCCCTACTTTGGCGGTGTAAGTCAGCTTGTTTTTACTATTAATGTGGTAGAACTTATTCACACCGTATGCCTTGTAGACATTTTGCCGGTTATACATTGACGCCACATATGGGTGGACGTTGACATTGTAATCAAATAAGTTTTGGAACGCTGGCACTTTTTTCATTTTAGGAATAACTTGCACATATGGCGTCGTCACAGTTGGTGAGAAGTTATTCATCGCCATACTGGTGTACGCTTGGTATTCCATGTTGGCCGTCCCACCACCGTATCCAGATGATAGCATCATGCCTGAAGTCGTTTCCGTCTTCAACTTTTGCAAGTAAGGCATGGCTTCGGCATTCAGCGTCACACCAGGTAAGTGGTCTGGATCTGACAACGTTTCTGACAGAATGTAAATGACCGTTTGCTTACTCATGTCAGATTGTGTCCGGGTTTTGTTGATGTTGTTAGCGACGTTCGTATACTTTTGGGCTAACTTGTTCATCGTTGCCGCGCTGTAGCCCTTTGGTTTCGCCATTATTTGCACGTCCAAATTATTGACAAAGGTAATCAATGGGCCGTTGGCTTTTGCTGCCACGGTTTGGTCAAAGTTCTTTGGATCATAGCCCGCAGCGACCAAGAACTTGTGCGATGGTGACATTTCGTGATTCGTATTGAATAATGAAAAGCCAAGCGCCAAGCTGATAATCAACAAGACTAAACGACCGCGCCAGTGGAAGAATTTAGTAATCCGTGAACGCCATTGGACGAGGACTGCTAAGGCGATTAAAACCGCAATCCCAATCCCAGCATAAACTAATAATTTAGCTGAGACCATCCCGGCAATTTCAGAGAAACTGCCAAGTTCAGCCAAATCGGCAGGTAAAACTGGTTCCTGCCGCATGATGAGCATTTCGTAGCTCCCAATCCCAAACGCTAACATGACTACCGTTAACGTCGTCAGGGCATACCAGAAACGGTTGAATACTGCGAGTAACAGTGCAAACATGATGCTCATAATCGTCATGTTAATCCAGTAGTTATGAGGGAACCGGAATGTAATTTTCAGGGCATATGGCAAATCGAGTTTCAACTGCGTGTAATCCAAGAAGATTACTAACACACTCATCACCGCAAATGCCAAACCGATTTGTTGGAGTTGCACCTTGTGGGCCACAATCCATGCAAAGAAACGTTTGACTGTTTGAGCAATTCGTTCCGCCGTAAATTTAGCGGTGAACGTTTGTAAACGCGTGAAGTGTGTGAGGCCAAAACGGACCAAACCGATGACCGCAAGCACCGCGACAATCGCCACAGCTGCCTTAGTGTAATGGAGAGTCCCTGTAATAGCACTACCAAACTTACCAACATTGGCACGGCGGATAATTTTGTCGACAAAGACATGTTGCATGAATGGTGTTTGAAATAAAACGTACATATCAAACGTGCTTAGCGCAATAATCGCGCCAAGGCGGTTAATTAATTGATTCTTCACACTCACCTTTGTAGCTAACAATACTAGTGCCATCGCACTCAACACAATTGGCAAACTCGTCAATGAGCTAAAACGCATCGCTGCTTCAATTGGGGTGTGTGGCATTTGTAATTGTGCAATTAGTAAGCCAAAGACACTCACTAAGCTCACAATAACCGTTGTGATTAACTGGATTGGCTTCATTTTAGTAGCCAATTGGCGATGCTTAAGGTACATCCCCAAGACAAACAACGTGCCAATCCAGAGGACATTTTGCCCATCACCAAGATTGAGAATGGGCGCCTTAAAGAACGTCGCTTCAAGCGTTGTGATACCAAACAAGCCTAACGCAAACGCATCTAAGCGCGCATTACTCATCTTGGCCATCGTTTGATCGACAAATGGTGCAACTGCAATTGCTAATACTAACCCACCGGCTAACCAGTAGGTGCCGTGCCCAATTGGCGCAACGGCACTTGCTAAATTAGCCAAATGCCTTGTTTCGTGGGGCGCAATCACTGCCATCGCGATGAACGACATCACGGCATAGAATAAAATAATTAGTGCTTGGCGAATTGCCACCGTCACTTTATTTTTAACGGCCACCATTTTATAACCAATCGCCAATGGAATCACGTTGACCATCACTAAACTAAGGTCAAATAAATTCCAACCAACGAAGAACCGTTTCGCGTAAACCGTTTGCTTGGCAAGTCGCTGGGTAAAAGTCGCAAAGCTAGGCTGTTCAATCATTAAAGTGTAAATAACGACGAACACCGCAGCAATGATAATCAGTAAATTTAATCCAAATGCTGATTTACGTTTTTGCATATTTTTAAAAATCCTCTCTCGATATATTCAATTGTCAAAATTACGCTGAAATCAGGCAAATGTAAAGGATATCTACTCATCTGACACACAATCTTAAAATCTCTATTACTTTATGGTAGCTTTTCGCACCATTCACGTGTAAATACTGTAAATATGTACTCCTCGGTCTCGTCCCAATACTAGCTAACACCACCGATGCAGCCAGTGGCTAATTCACTTTTTGGGTTGACAGGTTAAAATTTAATGAGTAAACTACTGGTATACATTAATAATACTTTTGATTTTGATGAGAAGAGTAGATTAATTAGTCGGTTTTACAGAGAAGTATCCACTAGCTGCGAGGATACAAACCAAATACTAATCGAAGATGAACTCTGAATTTCAAGTTGGTTATGCATTTGGGCGCACTGTGCTTACGGTGCCCACAGATTCTCAGCTGACTTGACGGTTCGTGTCGTTATTACACGCAACTATAATTTGTAGTTATTGTGGGTAGCCGTGTGAGCGGTTGCTGAAACAAGGTGGTTCCCGTTACTGACGTCCTTGCTGAATCTTTTTGATTCGGTGGGGACTTTTTTATTTGCTATTATTTCTTTTCCGAACTTGCGACCTGCGAACTTTCATATTCGATTGGCGCTAGTTCCGAATGTCGCCTACTTTGGAGGAGTATTTTTTATTATGAAGAAAGCTTATATTCGTTTTGCCGTGATTGCATTTGCCCTAGCCTTGATTTTGGCGGGCTGTGGTAAAGCTAAATCAACCAGTTCTAATATTACGATTGGCTCGATGGGATCTGATACTGATGTTTGGCGCTACATTGCCCAATCAAAAGAAGCCAAAGACGCCGGCTTAAAAATTACTGTCAAAGATTTGACCAACGTAACCAGCCTCAATCCCGCAACCGTTTCCGGTAACATCGATGTCAACGCCTTCCAAACGGTGGATTACTTGAACGCCTACAACAAGGCAGCCAAGCAAAACTTAGTACCAATTGCGACCACCTACCTCGAACCACTTGGGATTTTCTCGCACAAGTACAAATCCCTCGCTGATGTCAAAGACGGTGCCACAGTTGGTATAGTCAATGATCCAGCCAACGAAGCCCGTGACCTCCAATTGTTAGCTCAATCTGGTCTGATTAAACTTGCCCCTTCATTTAAGGCTGGGACCGGCTCAATCAAGGACATCGCCGCAAATCCTAAGCATTTGAAATTCAAGGAAATCGACTACTCAATGGGTCCCCGCGTCCTTGATTCTTTGGACTTAGTTTTCATCAACAACACGACCGCCTTGGAAGCTGGCTTGAACGTATTGAAAGATTCCGTTTACCGCGAGCAAATCAATGCCACCACAAAAGGCTCAATCAACTTACTCGTGACCACCAAGGCCAAAGCTAAGCAAGCTGATATTAAGAAACTCGGCAAGCTGTACCACTCAGCCTTCGTGCAAAAATACATCAAAGACAAGTTCCAAGGTACCAAAGTTGATGTTAATAAGCCATTGTCATACGTGGAAAAGTAATAGAATTGAATTGTTAACCGTTCTCTTTTTTGTCTGACGTAAACTTGGCCACTACGTGCCGGCAAATTACTTGGTGCACCACGCTGGAAGCAGCCTCCCAAGCCAAAGTGCGGTCTTGGTCGGTTCGAACAAGCTGGGACTCTAAGGAATAAATTCCTAAGACTCCTCATCTTATCCTCAGCGGCGACATGTGTTGCACACATATCACCCCAGTCGCGGTGTAAAGGCTGCGCCCGCCAAGTAATTTACCGACACTTCGTTAGTTAGGAACAATTCTAAAACTAGCAAAAAATAATTACCACCCTTGGGTCACAGTAGCATGAGAAAAACAACACTGAAGTGAACCTCAGTAATTCGATGATTCAAACCCACGCTAAAATAAATAGATCAATAAAAGCCGCTCACCCTACTAATTTGCAGGATGAGCGGCTTTTTGCATACTTATTTTAATGGTACCTAATTAGTGCTTCTTCGCATGGAACCATTCTGATGAAGCAAAGGCGATAATATCATTCAGGAAGTAAATTGTGTATGACACGGCTAGTGCCCAATCGGAGCCATGGCCAGTCATTGCCGTGTTAATCCACAGCGTCATTGACGCTAAGCCTTGTATTGTCCACCAGTAGTATTGATCTGAATACCGTTTCACGGAAAGTACGGCGCCGATAATGCCAATTGCAGCCGCGGGACCATCAATCCAAGGACGCATTGAGTGCAAGAACCAGGCGCCGCTACCAAATGGATTTTTCGTGATGCTTTCAATTGAAGCCAAAATTACAGCGACGACAATTGTCAGCAGAATCCATTTTAGCCAGAGTTTGACATTTTTACCAAAATGCTTAACTTCCGCATTTTTCAGCCAGCTATTTGAAAAAATTACGGGTAAATCTAAGACAACAATATACACAAATTGCATAAACGCATCGGAATAATTTGATTGGATAATCCCTGGTACGATAATAAAAATTGCTGAAACTAAACCGGTTAAGCCGTTCAACCATTTGCGGGCGGTGATTAAGTTAACCGTCGCGACCCCCAGGATTGCCCCAATCATTGAGAAAATCGTGGCGTGCCCGGTGGCAAATAAGAAAATCTCAAAAACAATCGTGAAGCCCATCAAGAAGTATGATGCGCGTGGCCAGTCCCGCCAATCGGCAGTTAAGTGTTGATACCACGGCATCGTTGTTTCGTTAGTCATAATTATTAGTCCATATTGTGCAGCCCATTTTTGTGAGCCACACGTCCCTTCATTCTATGATTTGTATTAGCGAGCCGGTAGAATGTTAAATTCAGCTCTATGTCCTTGCGCAAGAAACAATAGGTATTACTATACATTTGTAAAACGTTTTACGCAACTCGCGGCAAATGCACGTAAATCCCGCCATATCAACGTTTGTAATCTTCGTGAAATCTCTCACTTCGCTTGCTTACTAGCCTCACCCGAGAACTATTAGGGTTTGATGTTAGAATTCATTTCCAGATAATGACATGCGAAAAAAAATTCGTATCGTGGCGAAAAATAGTGTGCAAACTGAGTAAATAATGCTATATTTAGTAAGCTAGTTTTTCATTTTTTCAGGTGCAGTTGGAATTTTACGATACTGCCATTATTTAAACCTACTTACGAAGGAATCCGCGTAATTTTTTATCTGTAAAATTGGTCGGGGATCCTTTTCAAGGCACTAAAAGGAGAATCACATGAATCAAAAGAAAATAATTCGCTTCATCATCGCTGCGGTTGTATTGTTGGTTGGTGGGACAACTGGGGTTAAAAGTTTAAACCACGATACTTCTGATTCCAATGGCAGTTCCCAACCACGGAGCGCCAATAGCCGTCGAACAGCTGGAACTGGGCGCGGGACTACAGCTTCGGCTAACGCCCCTACTAAGGCACTCGCTGAATCAGTCCTCACACCAACCGTTCGTACCCAACTCAAATACACAATTACGTGGAATGGTACGGGTTCATTTGCCATTAATAATAACAAATCAACTTTGAACGCCAACGTTAGCTCAGCGCCATACGCTACCAATAAACCCCAAGACTCACTTGGGCGGCCACACCAATTTGATGGTTTGTTAAGTAAGAGCACGCGAATTTATCAAAACCGGACTGAGACTGGTAATGACAAGACTATGCGTCCAGTTGGTTGGAACCAAATTCAATTATCTGGTGGTGGCTACTCACACTTGTATGACCGCGGTCACTTAGGTGGTTACGCCCTCGTTGGTGGGATTCGCTCATTTGATGCTTCTGAAGCTAACCCTAAAAACATTGCCACGCAAACTGCATGGGCTAATGAAGCTGCTGGCGTAGATAATACCGGGCAAAACTACTACGAAGGCATCGTCCGTAAAGCTTTGGATCAAAACAAACGTGTACGTTACCGCGTAATTGACATTTACGATGGCAACAACCTCGTGCCTGCCGGTGCAAACATCCAAGCTAAATCAAGCGATGGTTCTGTGAACTTCAATGTTTTTGTGCCAAACGTTCAGAACGGTGTGGTCATCAACTACAAAACTGGGGTTGCCAAAATCAAGTAAGGCTATTAATTTAATTTTCACTTAATGTTCAAGCAGTATATTAGCATCATCCCAATTAAGTATTTTCTTCATACACATCTCCTACATGTAACCGCCAAGCCTCCTCATGGTTTGGCGGTTTTTTGTGCTGTATTCCGTCTGACGTGTGATTGAATAAACTTGGTCACTGTATGGTTGGAAATCCACGCAAAAAAATCCCAAAGCTAGGCCGTAAGCCGTACTTTAGGATTTTTTGGAGGTTATGTTTCAGCACCATTTTTCAAATTATTATCACTTACGTTTCTTCCGCAAGCCATACAAGCCAAGTATTCCGACAAGCACTGCCGTACCTAATATTGGTAACATGCGATTTGCCGTGTTACCTGATTTCGGTAAGCGAGTAGCTTGGTTTGCAGTTGCAGCACTATTTCTATTTGTGCCGATAGTGTTAGTTGTGTTCACTACCCGATTAGCACCATTCGTCCGTGTAGTTGTTGGCGTCCCACCAGAACCAGGTAAAGCGACTGGCGTTGTTACACTTGGTTTCTTAGTGGGCGTGGTATCACCACTTGTACTTGGTTTCTTAGCGGGTATTGTGCCGCCACCCGAGCTTGGTAATTTGCCCGGAGTCGGCGTGGTGCTAGCGGGTGTATTTGAACCATTCCCCCCAGCTTTATCCGGATTGTTATTATCAGCTGGAATAGTTTTTAGTGAATAAACAAATTTATAACTGCGGCCGTTGTTATCACCATAATTAATTTTCGTTTTTGCTAACTCGTCGGCCGGCTGCCAGCTCAAGTCTGGTACCGCCCGCAACGACTTACTAACTGCATTACTGCCGAAAAGATTTTTGTAATCGTAGCCATCAATGCTTTGTGGCGTTAAGTCGAGGACAGATTCTGGAACATCTTCCAATGTCTGTAATGGTGCGATTTGGATGTCATTTTCATCAACGTAGTAGACTGTGAATTTAGGGGCTTTGCTGCGAATATACTTATACGTAACTTCTTGTGTGAGTGCATCGTATGTGCCAGTTGTACTACCACCCACGATTTCTGGTTCATCATACCCTGCAATAGTTGGTCCATTATCGTATGTGGTGCCAACTTTTGTGGTAATTTTTGCCGGAGTAAGTGGTACTCCATTAATATCTTGGGTGATTACATTATCATTTTGATCGACGTACTTTTGTGTCGCGGTAGCAGCAATGTACCACAGATTTTTCCCTGTAAATAAATTATGCGGTGCCTTATTGATGAAATCTCTAACTTTTTCAGCTGTTTCCAGCGCAGTGCTATCAATTGGTAGTACTTCACTCCCTTTGACCACCGCAGAAAAGGAATCCTCACCCATCTCTAAGTCTGGATTATTACCCACAATTATTTTTTTGAGGCTTGGCGAAAAATATGAATTTGAAAATGCTCCATCACCAATGTAATTTAATTTCGATAATGAACTAATATCAAGTTCAGCTATTGGCGCTGCCGAAAATGCGCCCTCACCAATTGATTCCAAATTAGGTAACACACTGAGATCAATTGTTGTCAGCAATTGAGCATAATTAAATGTCCATTCTGGAATCATCGTTATTATATTAGACTTGGGAAATGTAACTTTCTGTAAATTGAAATTGTACGAAAA
The DNA here is from genome assembly GCF_004358325.1 of Periweissella cryptocerci. NCBI lineage: Bacteria > Bacillati > Bacillota > Bacilli > Lactobacillales > Lactobacillaceae > Periweissella > Periweissella cryptocerci. The sequence goes on from NZ_CP037940.1 coordinate 861,824, forward strand.
GCCCTCAATCCCCATATCGCTTAATTTCGTCAAAGGACTAAGATCAACTTCGCTAAGGGTATTACCAGAAAACCCCCTAAAACCTATAGTTTCCAATTTCGACAATCCCGAAAAGTTAACTTCAGTTATTACATTATTTATAAATGCGCCCTCTTTAATTGTTTTTAAATTAGCTAACCCTGATAAATCGAGTTTACTGATTAATTTTGGTACGATTGTGTAATAAGCATCATAAAATGCGTACTCACCAATTGCTGTAACATTAGTCATAACATCTTTTGGAAAAACTAACACGCCGTCCCAATTTGTAAGATCAAAGTTAGGATTATTCAAAAAATGTTCGCTAAACCCAGTGACTGTTGCTCCATCATCTTCATACGTAAAATCAAGGTTCGTAAACTGATAAGATGCGGTACCGAAACGACTGTCCTTATCCTTTGCTTTTTGCTTTGCTATATTTGTTGTTGGCGCTATAATTCTACTCTGTGCGTCATCCTCTAAATTGAAGTTCAGATTATTCTCCGTCAAGTTATCATTACTTTGCACGCTTGACTGTACACTTTCTTCTGTTGAATTATCATCAACTGAATCATGTTTCACGGCTGTTTCGATTTGTTCTGTTACTAATTCTTCAGCTAAAACAACTGGTGTTACTCCCATCCCACCAATCAATGTAATAGCAGCCATACCAACATAACCAGTATGTCTGCCTTGATGATACAGTTTGGAATGCTTTGTTTTATTAGTCATAAGCTTAACCCTCTATGTGTTTAGAATAATTTCAACTTCAACTTTACAGTATCCGTATGAATTTCATTCGTGTAAAAAGAGATGTTTTGAACGTACACTTCTCATCAATAACGAGATAATCAGCATTTTTAATGATATCAGTATAATTTTTTCAACATAAAACCCACTACTAAACACAATGCTCCAATACGTTCAGTTAGCAAAATTTTGCGCCGTCAAATACTCTTACCTCACACATATATTATTCTTATTTCACTAGTACCATTTATATTAGTACATTATTAAATACAATATGGAGAATGCTTATGAAACCTGAAGAAGCAACACAGCACCATCTCACAAAAAAGCAGTTGATGCATGCTGGTTTAGCTACAATTACTGTAGTTGGTGGTATGGGTGCCACACCCCTGACACTTGCTGATGAGGTATTAAATGATCGAACTGAGGAAGTACAAAAAGATACTTCATCCACTGACACAAGCAGTACTATTATTGATCCATTACCAAATAGTGAGTTACTGCCTGAAACAGCCGGTGTGCCAACCGCCGAAACTCCAAACCTCGACGAAGAAACGAATTTTGATACAACTAATGGTAACGATACGATTGAGTCTACCTCAAATAAAACTGTTACTAACGATAACTTTGCACCAAGTACTACAACAAAAGCTGAAGAACGTAAGGCCAAGAGTTTTTATAATCCTGAAATAACCGGTAAAACTCCCTATGTTTTTGACAGATCTTATTTTACATTTTCTGATGATGGGAAAACTCTAACCGGTTTCAGTGACAAGGGCTCATTTACGCGTCAACCCACAACTGAATGGGATTGGGATGGTAATTTAGTCTTTGGTGATGATTTAAGTGACGTTACAACAATTGGCATGGGTGCACTTTCAGATCGTTTTGGTATTAAAAGTATCAATTTTGAGAATTTAACTGCATTAACTACAATTGGGGCGGACGCATTTGCAGAGGATTTAGGTCTAGAGTCAATTAATTTTGGTAATCTCCCCAATTTAACAACTATTGATTATTTTGCATTCGCAAGTTGTCATCACTTAACAACGATTACTGTTGGTGCCCTTAATCCCGATCTTGAAATTGGCGAAAATGCATTTGAGGGTGTTGATGCTGGTATATCTGATGACTACACTCTGATAGATATGGGCTACTTGCGAACCGGTGGTGAAATCATTCCAACTGATACAACTGCGCTAAATTCTGCCATGAAAATTCGTGATACGATTAATTATTGGGCGCAAAATAATTACCTTGATGATGTTGGATATAGGTATCCCGCAGATTATACGGGCACATATACCGCCGAAAACGACTGGTACATCAACACCAAGGTCAACTTTACCTACCTCGATGAAAATGACCAACCAATCACTAGTGGTACGGATGGTTCCCCGGTTGTTGGCCTAGCAGATGCTGATGTTCGAGTTTCCGATGAGTACCCGGTACCTACCGCTCCTGAAATTGTCGGTTACACGAACGGCACAGCTGATGGCGGATCAGTCCAAACAATTACCTCACTGAATCAGACGATTACCTACCACTATGCTCGTGCCATGGCGCAACCCGTGACAATTTTCTGGGTTGATACTGATGGCAACCAATTGGACTCAGAAACACTCACAGATGTGCCTAGTAATGAACTTGATTTAACGCCAAAGGTACTGGTTGGTTATACATTCAAAGCCGTGCATGGTACCAAGGTTACCGCTGCCAGTTCTCGGGCCGTTACTGATTTTGATTGGGACGACGCTGACGAAACCCCAGTTTTACCCAAGTTAACCTATGGTGAAAACGCTGGACGCAATTATAAATTCGTTTATGCTAAAGTCGCAACTGACGTTAATAAGCCGGTTACCGATAGTCCAAGTTCAACTCCCAAACCATCAGGATCTGGCGAACCACATACCGGTACCACCGATAAAACGCCTAGCACTAGTAGCAGCGCTACACCTGATTCGCCCAAGACTCCAAGTGAGCTTCCAAGTTCCGGTGGGCTTCCAGGTTCCGGTGGGGGTACTAATACTAACAATACAACCCCGTCAACTGGTAAAACTACCACTACTGGTAACAAAACCATACTACTGAATACACCCATTAACCGCAATATTCCGGCTTACATCACGCCTAGTCAAACGTTGCCTAAATCTGGTAAGCGCACTAACTACCTCATCCCCGCCCTTGGAACCGCAATCCTTGCAGGCGTCGTTGGGTTGTATGTATTTGGCAAGAAGCGTAAGTCATAACTTTATATATTATTTATCGGAAGTACCAATATCTCACCAAATCAAAAAAAGGGCTCTATTCCGTCTGACGTGGGTTGGGCGAAATTAAGCTTGTGAAATAACCCTGGAATCTTAACGGATTTCGGGGTTTTATTCTGTCATCAATTTAGTGAATTGTGATGTTAAAACGTGTTTATTTAATAATTGGAGACGAATTCGATGGAAGAAGTTAGCGGGTTTAGCGTAACCATAGGCGGTCCGTTTCATTTGTTTGATACGTCGATTAATGCCTTCAATACGCCCGTTACTGGCTTTAACTCTAAACGATTCAATGATGCCACGTCTGTATTTCTTATAAGTTTTGATGACCGTATCCATGGGCGTGCCAGTAGTTTTATAGTTTTAAGTTAGCGCGGACGAATTCATCTTCCTTGCGGCTGTTTACGGCCGTAAAATAAGCTGATAGATTTCGCAAGCAATGCCCAAGTTGGGCATTGGGTATAGACTCATCAAGGATTGTCGATGGTGAAAAGCGTATGATTAATGCCTTTGAACCAGCGCGAATGCGGAAAATATCATACTTTTGACTCGTTGGTTTAAGGAAAAGTTTCCAGTTGGACTTGAGAATTTTGTAGATTCGAGTACGGTTGTCGACAGTGTTTTGGTACCCAGTTCGGACAGATTGAACGGCTTTCATCGCCAGTTGGACAGTATGAAAGCGGTCGATAACGACCTGTGCGTTAGGAAACATCCGCCGGACAACAGTTTGATAGTTGGCGTTCATATCAGTGACCACAAGTTTCACACATTTACGATTTTTTAACGAGAAATTCGCCAAATAGCCCCTAACTTTAGCGTTCGTGCGCTCTGGGAAAATCTCGATAAAATCAGAATTCGAGCCATTGATCATTTCGAAGCCGTAGCGATTTTTCATGTATTGAACTTCATCAATACAAATAACTGGTGGGAGTTGTTGTTCATAGTTTGGCCGGTAACGGTCAGCTGTGGCGTTGAGAAGTTTATGAATCTTAGTGTGTGATAGTTTGAGGATATATGAAATCAACTTGGCTGAGATATCAAATCGTGCGAGGTCGAGTATTTGAAGCAATAAAGGGCGTGTAATTTTAGATTGTCCCGTAAAATCATGGATTGGGCGACAAACAGTACGGGCGCAGCCGTTAACACTTATAACGTTTTTTTGTCGAGATGTAGGACTTGATGATAAACCGTTTGTGGAAGGCAATACGTGAACCGGAATATTCGTGGAATGGCGATACAAACTTGAATGAGCACAGTAGGGCACATCAGGCATAACATCAAGCGTAGCGGCGTAATTAAGGGTTGCGTAATCATGTTTGTCATTCTGAGTAAGATAGTTGAACTCACCATCATCAGTAATGTGAAAATTGAAATTTGGGTCTGTTAATCCAGTGGCACGTAAGATAGAATTATTAGTGGGCATATGTCGTATTTCCTTTTCTGTTTGTGTGAGAACTTCAGAATAACAAGGAAAGACGATGTATGTCTTTTTATTTTGGGAAAAGTTTGTGAAATTTGAATACCAAAAAAGCGTGAGATATTGAAATCCCACGCTAAAAAAAATACAGCCAAAAAAAGGCTTAACCACACACATTTGTGCATGGTTAAGCCTTTTTTGAGTTACGTTCCAGTCCTATCAGTTCACGTAGACTGAACTGAATTTTATGCCTGTTTATTTACGCAATTGTTCATTGGGGTATACAATCACCTTCAATGAACCGGCTTTATTGGTTCGTGTTTGTTCCAATGCGGCTTGCGTTTCTTCAAGTGGATAGAAATCTGTTAACAAGGTTTCGACCAATTCTGTATTTTGGGCCAAAATCTTGATTCCTGTTGCGTAGTTGTTGGCGTAACGGAAAATCCCGTAAATCGTCGTTTCGTGGTCGGTCATGAATGGCACGTTCAATGGCACGGCGTCGGTTGTTGGCACTCCAATGTAGGCCAAACTACCACCGCGGCTCAACGCTGCCAAAGCAGTTTGTTCGCCACCAACGTTACCAGAGGCTTCAATGGCAAAGTCCACGCCTTCTCCGTCCGTCAAGCTCATAATTGAATCCAGCACGCTCGTTTCCTTGATGTTAATCGCATCAGTTGCACCCAATTTCAGGGCCGTATCCAAGCGCAATTTTTCAGCATCGCTGACGATAATCGTTGTGGCACCAAATGCTTTTGCTGCCAAGATTGCTAACAAACCAACTGGTCCCATGCCAGAAATCAAGACCGTAGAACCTGGGTTAATGCCCAATTTTTCAGACGCGTGAATGCCGACTGAGAATGGTTCGTTTAATGTCGCAACTTCATATGAAATGTTATCTGGTAATGAGAAGAGAAAGTCTTGTGGGTAAACGATTAATTCTGACAAGTCACCGTCGAAAGGTGGAGTTGCCATGAATTGCATGTTAGGGCACAAGTTATACTTACCTTTACGGCAATTTTTGCAATGACCGCACGGAACGCCGGGTTCAATCGCCACCCGATCGCCACGCTTTAACTTGCTAACCTCATCCCCCACTGCGACAACTACGCCGGAGCTTTCGTGCCCAAGAATCAAGGGCTTTTTAACCACGAAGTCGCCGATGTGTCCGGTATCGTAGTAGTGCACGTCAGATCCGCAAAGACCGACTGCGACAATTTTAACTAGTACATCGGTGGGCTTCATTGCCTTTAATGGTGTATCTTTCAATTCAATATCGAACACCTTATTTAAGACCGCACTACGCGTCGTTGCTGGTAAGGTATCCTTAGTAATGTTTGGAATTTCAATATTCTTTAATTCTTTTGCCATGTTCATTTTCCCCCATGTTTGCATGCATTTTAAATTTTCCCCCTGAAGCTATTTTAATACTGCATCACACTCACATCCCCCCATTATGTTCAAAATTCATTTAACGCCAACGACAAATTATTTACTGAGTTCCTTCATTGCCAGTGCAAAATTCCCCATCGTAGCGGAACCATTGTCCTTCACAACTGGCAATGTCAGATATTCATTTAAATCTTTAACTTCAATATAATCATTTAACAATTCGGCAAATTGCGTGCGCACCTTCGCTAAGAACGTTTCACTCATCACACCACCGCCAAAGACAATCTTGTCGGGCCGCAAAGTTAGTGTCGCTTGCAAAGCTGCTTGAGCTAAATAGTAAGCCATAATATCCCAAACGTGATCATCTGATTTGACATCTTGCCCTTTTTTTCCAGTACGGGCTTCAAATGTTGGTCCGGCCACTAAGCCTTCCAAACAATCGCCGTGATACGGACAGATGCCGGCGAACGTCAGATCATCGGGATGCCGTTTTACGCGGACATGTCCCATTTCAGGGTGCCCAGTTGTGCCAAGAAATTCGCCATCAACCACGATTCCGGCTCCGACCCCAGTTCCGACGGTATAATATACAATGCTATCGTTTTTTTCATTGAATAACGTTGCTGCCGTATATTCGCCATATGCCGACCCGTTCACATCCGTGGTCCATGCGATCGGGACTTTAATTGCTTTACTGATGGTTCCCACAAAATCTGTATCCGACCAATTGGGCTTTGGCGTCTTAGTCACATACCCGTATTTAGGATCATTGCGCCTAATTTCAATTGGTCCAAACGATGCAATCCCCAATGCATCGAGTTCTGGAAATTGTGCAAAAAATGCAATTGTTTTGGCGAGCGTCTCTTCAGGGCTCGTCGTTTTAAAAGTCGTTTTGGTTTGCACGCGATAATCTTCATCACCAACCGCACACACAAATTTGGTTCCCCCGGCTTCCACACTCCCTAATAACATGACTCTTCCCCCTTTGTAAGCATTCACTGATTGTTATATTCGTAAATCCTTTTACATCGAGAAGCTTAACACACCTTATCCCGAAATGAAAGCGCTCTCATCATGCTCAATAGTGAGCTTCTGGGCAACCCGCGCTGGTACTGATTTCAGCGGATTAACCTGTTTTTACCGGTTAAATGTATTTCCGCAAAAAACGATTTTGGTAGATTAATCCACCAAAATCGTTTTTGTAATTCCAAATTTGTAACTGATAACTACAATGTGCAAAAGCAGGCGTTGATTTAGCGTGCGGAATTCACACCATCATGAACGCAACTTCTCTTACCGGCAACGGCCCTACTTAATCCACATTGGTCGATCGCCGTCAGTATTCGGTTTATTTACCCCGATTGATTCACCAAGTTCTTGCTCAGGATGGTTAACCAAATCGGCCACTAGCATCGCCACGGCTTCCCGCGCAACTTCAGTCCCCTTGAATGCTTCATGCTTTTGCGTTATTTCGTATTCTGTCTCATCGTTATCCGTCAAATATGCGGGGCGAAGTATCGTGTAAGCTAAGTCAGACGCTTCGATAACATCAGCGGCTTCCCGATAACTTGGCAAATAATGCGCGCCAAGTTGTTGCTGCGTCCACTCGCCGAATTTTCCTGGAACTTCGTCATAAATACCGAGTGACGAAATCCAAATCAAGCGTTTTACATGTGTTGCATGCATCGCCGTTACTATTTTGCTGGCTTGTTCAACAATATTATTGCCTGCCAAGCTTGCAAAAACCACGTCCTGATCAGTGAGCGCATTTTGTAACTCGGCTAAGTCGGTCACATCCCCCTCGACGACCTCAATTCGCTTCCCAGCCAAAGATTCCATCCGCGCAGCATCGCGTAAAAACAACCGCAAATGGGCTTGCGTCTGCGTTAACAATTTATCCTTTGTTAACTGCGCAATTTTCCCATGTGCCCCAAGTATTACTATATTTGTCATATTTTATTACCCCTATGGCTTAACAGTAAGCGTTCGCGTGCATATATACAATGGTTAGTCTAAAACTCGATGGTCTCGACAACGACAAAAAGGAGTAACCATTTTTTCAGGATTACTCCTTTTTCGTGGACAGCTATTCTTGTTTCAACTGATAAACAAACTTTTCATCTTCCAACACGGCAATCAGCCGAATTTGTTTTGGCTCATCGAACCAACCCAAATCAACGTTGACGCCTTTTTCACTAATTTCAATTGCGCGAATCGCATTATGAACAAATTTGTGAACATAGGTTGAAATATTACTTGATTCATCAATTTTTCCCACTGCTGCTTGCAAGGTATAGCCGGCATCCAAGTAATACTTGATACCAGTTACCCGCCCATACTGGGAAAAATGAAACACGCGCGCTTGTTGCTTGCCTTCGCGTTGCACCGATTCGATGTACCCTTGTTTTTCCCAATAGCGCAATTGCCGACTAGAAACGCCGGCCATTTCACTAAGTTCACCAATCCGAAAGTACATCTTATCGGAACTAAAAACTTGCTGCATAATCTTGCCGATTTCATCGTTATTAGTCATCATTCTTATCCCTGATTTGATCGCACTATTTAGGAAATTTTAGTACTGCAACTTTATTACCACCATGTAATTTTTTCTTTTGTTCAAATTAACGGAGTGTTGAAAATTACTTGGCGGGCGGAGCCTTTACACTGCGACTGGGGTGATATATGCGAAGCATGTATCGCCGCCAAGGATAAGCTGAGGAATCTTGGAAATTTATTTCCGTAGAGTCCCAGCTTATCCGAGTTGTTCAAGACCGCACTTTGGCTTGAACATGTGCTTCCAGCGCGGTGCGCCAAGTAATTTCCAATACGGAGTGGCAGCGAACAAATCAAAAACTAATTAAGCCACACTCTCAAACTGTGAATTATACAAGTCGGCATAGAAGCCCTTTTGCGCCAACAAGTCAGCGTGGTTACCAGATTCGATAATATCACCATCATTCATAACCAAAATCAAATCGGCATTTTTAATCGTTGACAGGCGGTGCGCAATCACAAATGAAGTCCGGTTGCTCATCAAGTGATCCATGGCGTTTTGAATCAATTCTTCCGTCCGCGTATCAACAGATGAAGTGGCTTCATCAAGGATTAGCATTGGTGCGTTCTTAACTAAAGCACGAGCAATCGTTAAGAGTTGGCGTTCACCGGCTGATAATTCGTCCGCTTCAATCACAGAATCATAGCCATTTGGTAACGTCTTGATGTAGTGGTCGACGCCGGCAGCTTCACAGGCAGCGATGACTTGTTCATCCGTGATGCCCTTTTGGTTGTAGATGATATTTTCCTTAACCGTACCTTCAAACAACCACGTGTCTTGGAGCACCATCGTGAATTGTTCGTGGACCGCTTCACGGGTTAAGTTTTCGAGCGGGACACCGTCAATTTTGATGGTGCCGGAATTGGTTTCGTAGAACTTCATCAATAAGTTAACCATCGTCGTCTTACCAGCACCAGTGGGTCCAACAATCGCCACCTTTTGACCAGATTCAGCCTTAGCGGAGAAGTCGTTGATGATGATTTTGTTTTCATCGTAACCGAAGCGTACGTGGTCAAATTCAACTGTACCAGTCGCGTTTTCGATGTGCTTCAATTGGTCAGTTTCCACTTCCAATTCTTTTTCAGCAAAGAAAGTGAAGACCCGTTCACTTGCGGCACCAGCGGATTGCAAGCTTGTCACCGCTTGGGCGATTTGCGTCAATGGTTGGGTGAAAATACGGATGTAGACCATGAAGGCAACAATCACACCAAATGAAATCTTGCCATCAATCGCTAAGACCGCACCAACCACACAGACCGCAGCATAACCGAAGTTACCGATGAATTGCATCAAGGGCATCATCAAGCCTGACAAGAATTGTGATTTCCACACACTATCGTAAAGACGGTCGTTAATGTCATCAAACTTGTTAATCATTTCTTTGTCGGCGTTGTAAACTTTCACGACATTGTGACCCGTGTAAATTTCTTCCACGAACCCGTTCACTTCACCCAAACCATTTTGTTGGTTGTTGAAGTATTTTTGGGACTTCGCCATAATCAACATCATCAAACCAAAGCCGATTACCGTTGACAGAATAGCCGTCAAAGTCATTTCTACGTTCGTCTTAAACATCATCACTAATGAACCGACAAACAACGTAATCGCTGACACTAATGAACCGACACTTTGATTCATTGCTTGTCCGATAGTGTCCACGTCATTGGTCACGCGTGAAAGCGTATCACCATATGGGTGCCCATCGAAATAGCGCAGTGGCAAGCGGTTAATTTTACTTGAAATGTCTTTACGCAAACGCTTGGAAACTTTTTGCGTTACAGTTGCCATGACAAATCCTTGCACATACGTCAAGAGCGCCCCGGCACCATATAAGCACGCTAGGAAGACCCCGATACGGCCAACTTTCGCCATATCGATTTTGCCCATCATACCTGCGGTGATTGTATCTGTAATCTTACTCAATTGGTCGGGGCCAATAATGGTAAAGTAACTACCAAGTGCTGCTGTTACCACCGCAAGAATCACGGGTACCAAATACGGCTTACAGTATACGGCTAAATCCGTCAGTGCTTTTTTAATATTCTTTGGCTTTTCACCTTTGCCACGGTTACGGCCGCCCATACCCATGCCACCGCCTCGAGAGGAAGTAGTCGTTTTCTTTTCTTCGCTCATTATGCTAATTCCTCCTTTGAAAGTTGTGAGTAAGCAATTTCTTGGTACACATCGTTATTGGCGAGGAGTTCCTTGTGCGTGCCAAGGCCAACTACCTTACCGCGATCGAGCACCACGATTTGGTCTGCATCCATGATCGTCCCAATTCGTTGCGCAACAATTAATTTGGTTGTGTCTTTGACTTCTCTCGTTAACGTATCACGTAAAGTTTTATCTGTGCGGTAATCAAGGGCTGAGAAGGAATCATCAAACACGAGGATTTCAGGTCGGCGCGCAATCGCTCGGGCAATCGCCAACCGTTGTTTTTGACCACCTGACAAGTTCAAACCACCTTGTGAAATTTCTGAATCAAGGCCATCCGGTAACTTCTTCACAAATTCAGATGCTTGCGCAATATCAAGCGCTTGCCAGATTTGTTCGTCGGTTAATGGTGCATGTCCAGTATCACCAAAGCTGATGTTACTGCGGATTGTGCCGTTAAACATCACAGGTTTTTGTGGGTTGAAACCAATTTTGTCGTGCAATGTTTCAATTGAGTAATCCTTCACATCGACACCATCCACTAACACTGAACCTTTGGTAGCGTCGTAATAGCGGGGAATTAAGTTGATTAACGTTGATTTACCAGCACCGGTTGAACCGATGAAAGCCACGGTTTGCCCCTTAGTTGCGGTAAAACTAACCCCTTCAATCACATCTTCAGAACCGTCCGCGTAACCAAACGCAACGTCCTTAAATTCAATTGTTCCTTCAACACCAGCTGTGCCGGCTGTTTTGGTACCGTCTTTTATTGAAGATTTAGTTTCAATAACTTCCATAATCCGTTTAGCAGAGACGCTGGCACGGGGAAGCATAATGAAAATCATCGTTAACATCATGAACGCCATCACAACTTGCATCGCATATGACGTGAAAACCACCATGTCAGAAAATAGTGACATCCGTGATTGGATACCGACCGCTGATTCAATCAAGCTGGCGCCAATCAAGTAAACGGCTAATGTTAAACCATTTGAAATCAAGCTCATCACTGGCATCATCACGGCCATCATCCGTTGAACGAATAAATTAGTCTTCGTGATATCGTCATTGGCTTTTTCAAATTTGTTCGTTTCGTAACCTTCCGCATTGTACGCGCGCACAACCCGAATCCCAGTTAGGTTTTCGCGGGTGACACTGTTCAAACGGTCGGTCAACTTTTGGATAATTTTGAACTTAGGCATTGCAAATGTAATGATAATGCCGATAACAACTAATAGGAAAACCACGGCCAAAGCAGTTGCCGTCGTCCATTCCCATGATTTGTTAGAAATCTTAGTAATTGCCCAAACGGCTGTAATTGGCGCCTTAATCACCAATTGGAGCCCCATGGCAACAATCATTTGCACTTGGGTAATATCGTTAGTTGAGCGCGTAATCAATGATGGTGTTGAAAACTTATTGATTTCGGCCATTGAGTATTCGGAAACTTGATAGTACACATCACGACGTAACTTCCGTGACAAGCCAGCGGCTACCCGAGCGGCGAAGAAGCCCACGATGACAGCGGCTAGCAAACTACCCAGCGCACAGAGCAACATGAAGCTCCCTTCCTTCAGGATTTCATGCAATGTTCCTTTGGTTTGGATCAACATCGTGATTTTTGACATGTAATCTGGCAATTTCAAATCCAGATAAACTTGGCTGACGATGAAAATCAAGCTGACTAAGACATAGCCCACTTCTTTCTTCGACATCCGTTTAAGTACTTTAAACATTCGTAATCTCCATTCTTTTTGTAAATGTTATTTATGCGCTAACTGGCATTGCCAACTATTTAGCGCAGATTATCCTTAATCTTTCTAAGCGTGGTGATGAATTGCTGCTTTTCATCGTCTGAAATATTCAATTCCATCGTTTCTTGCAAATTAATTTTTGCCTGCAACATTTTTTGGTAGACCGCATCGGCCTTGTCCGTGAGCATAATTCGTTTCAAACGAGCGTCGTAATCAACTGGTACACGCTGAATGTACTCTAGTTCTTCGAGACGCTGTAATAAATGAGTTGCCGTTGGGCGGCGAATTGAAAATTGGTCTTCGATGTCTCGTTGAAAAATTTCTTCGTCCTTGTGCTCGAATAAGTAGAGCAATGTCCAGATTTGCATCCCGTGCAAATTCGCTAGGTTCTGCTTATTAGCAGCCTCAATTCGGCGTTGCATGAGAATCATCAGCTCCCGAATTTCGAAGCCTAAATACGAGTCATCCATATCAATATCCTTTCCAAAAATATATGTTAGCATGCTAACATCTTTCATATTAAGATACCCTTTTATCGTTTTTGTGTCAACTTAGTTTACAAAGTTTTAATTCTATTCTACGTGGGATTGAATAAACTTGGCCACTGCGTGCCAGTAAATTACTTGGCGCACCACGCTGGAAGCAACGGGCTAAAATTTTTCTGGCGTGGAATTTGGATATATGTCTCAGATTGATTCCCACTACGAGGCTGGAACCAGTCTCTTCGTTAGTTTGCGTAGGCATTCTGACTAGTAATATGCCGTAATCCTTGTCGCTGCAGGTTTAGCGGTAATCATACATCTCATCACATTTTATAAATTCCACGTCAGACGAAATAGCACCGAATATATAGAACCAAAGTTTCCAGATACCAAAATAGGCGCGTTTCCACATATCCGCATATACGGAGGGAATCGCGCCTATTGTATAGAAGGAATGGAACGGACGAAGGCAGATACCATTCGCGGAACCCGCCTTTCGTCCCACTGCCAATCCTAAAATATTAATTTATTACTGCACTAATTGCGGCGTTTGCGGAATGTCACCAAACCGATAATTCCGACTAACACTGCACCTAAAACCGGTAATAAATAATCCGTCACCCGCCCAGACTTAGGCAATGAACCTGTTTGTGCCTGCGTTGTTTGCGAATTGTTATTTGGTTGTACACTGTTTTGTGATGTCGTTGTTGTACCTCCACCTTGAGTCCCGCTAGTACCACTTGGCTTATCATCACCAGAAATTGGTAAGTTAGTGGGGTTGTTAATTGGCTTATTGGCAGGCTTAGTACCGCCAGCGGGTCCTGGAATATTACCAGGCACTACTGGCTTGCCGGTAGGCTTGTCCGGTTTGGTATCCGTCGTGCCATTGTCGCCTGGTTGCCCTTGATTATTATTGTCATCGGGCAACGCCACCTTTTTAGCATAAATGAACTTGTAACTTCGCCCATTATTGTCACCAAATTTCATTTTCTGGCCTGCCAACTCAGTCGCAGTCATCCAATTGAAATCACTCGCTGACCGGGTATTGTCATTTGCGAGTACGCTACCCGCAAGTTCTTGGAAGTCATAGTCTTGAATTAATTTCGGGGTCAAATCAAACTCGTCATCGATATAGCCGCTGTATGTTTGCGAATCCAATTCATTACCATCGGTGTCCACCCAAAATATCGTGAACGGCTGTGCTTCCGTCCGATATTGGTACACAATTTCATTAGCAAATGGTGCCAACACGCCGGTTTCGTCACCGCTAATGAGCTTAGGCTCGTCATATCCTTTGATTTCAGGAACCGCGGGAATATCATACGACGCCCCATCATAGCCAGTGAATGAAAATGGAATTACGGAGTGACCATCAGTGTCTTGCTTGATGACCTTTCCCGACTCATCCACGTATTTGTACGTAATGCTGGCACCAATTGTCCACCGATCAGCGTTCAAAAATTCATTATAACTCCCACTAGCTTCATTACCGTTGATTTTATCAATAAACGCACGTGCTGTATCCAGCGCACTGGCATCGGCTGGAACCACAAATCCACCCGGCCGCGTGTTAAAAAAGGCAAAATCAGCAATGATATCTGGTGCCAACTCACCCACCGTAACTTGTTGCAAGCTTCGTGTATTCGAAAAAGCAAAGCTCCCAATCGAAGTTAAATTGGTTAGTCCACTTAAATTAATTGCTGTCAGCCCCGTATCACTGAACGCACCTGCACCAATCGTCGTTAGGTTAGGAATTTTTTCAAAAGCAAACGCGGTCAAATTATCATTGCTTGAAAATGCATAATTGGCAATGATTGTTAAACCGATCAGTTGTTCAAAGTCAACGCTCGTTAGCTGTGCATTGAAAGAAAAAGCATCATAACCAATCGAACTTAAATCCGCTAAACCATTCAGATTAATCGTTGTCAGCCCAGTTGTGCAGAACGCACCTTCGCCAATTCTTGTTAAGCCAGTTAATTTTTCAAAAGCAAACGTGGCGAGATTTTCACAGTTGGTAAATGCCCCATCGCCAATCATGGTCACATTGGCGACATTTTCAAGATTAACAGCCGTTAAGTTTGGTAACTCAGAAAACGCATTATACTCAAATGTAATCAGATTAGGTAAATTGAATAAATTAACCGTGGTTAAATTTTGGAAATCCGCTCCCGCAAAACTATCACTTTCAAAACTAGTGAGTCCGAGCAAATTGTCAATCGTTAACGTTGTCAAATCGTAAGTACCTTCAAATAAATCATCCCCAAAATTCTCGAGTAATGGTAAATCTTTGAACGTCGCATTCTGAACGGCACTGCCCAATGCCCCGTCGCCAATTGTCGTCAGCTGCGGAAGATTTTCAAGTTTAACAGTCGTCAGATTTTCACAATCACTAAACACGCCAGCACCAAGTGTGCTTAAGGCCGATAATGAATTCAAATCAACCGTCTTCAACCCACTGCCACCGAACGCCTGGTCACCAAGCGTGCTTAAGCTAGGAAATTGACCAAAATCAAAAGACTCTAGCGCACCACAACCCATCAGCGCGCCATTGCTAATCGTCGTCAAATTTTTTGAAACATCATCAAAATTAAGGTTGGCCAAGCTATTGCACATTTCAAAGGCTTTTTCGCCAATTGTCGTCAATGCAGGTAAGTTATTAAAATTAACCGTCGTCAAAGATTGACTAAGTGTGAATGCTTGATCCGGAACTTTGGTTAATAACGGTAAATTATCCAATGTAACAGTTTCCAGATTATGCGCGGCATGGAACGGTGCGTCACCAAGTGTCGTGAGTTTTGGTAAATTAAGTAAATTAACTTCTTCAAGCTTGTTATTTGTAAACACATTATGCCCAAGCGTGGTTAAATTTGGTAAGTTTTGCACCGTTATCTTTTCAATATTTTTGTTACTAAATGCCTGATTAGGTAACGTTTCAATCCCCGGCAAGTCTTCCAATACGAGTGTGGCACAATTACCAAGCATTTGATCATTCACGCTTGTTAACAATGGTAAATCTTTCAGTGTCACGTTTTTCATAATCGCATCTGGCGTCGCAAAGGCACTTTGACCAATTACCGATAAATGTGGCAGCGAAATTAAGTTAACAGTTGTCAAACTCGTATCCGCAAAGGCCCAATCGCCAATCGTTTCTAGCGCAGTTAATTTTTCAAAATTAATCCCCGTGACGTTTTCAGAACCCGCAAATGCCGAATTACCAATTGTTTTTAACTTGGTGAGATTATCAAAATTGAGCCCCGTCAAATTCGTACAACCGTTAAACGCTGAAATACCAATCGTTTCTAGCGCTGGCGTGCCACTAAAGTTAAACGTGGCCAAGTTGTAACAGCCATCAAATGCACTCGCACCAATTGTAGTCAATTTAGGTAAACTAGCAAAATTAACGTTAGTCAAATTAACATTATCCTGAAAAGCTGCATCGCCGATTGTCGTTAAATTAGTAAGTGCATTAAGATTAACACTCACTAAATTTTCAACCCCGTAAAACGCATAGTCATCAATTCCCGTGACATTACTTAAAGCAGAATCAAAAACCAATTCACCATTCCAGTCGGCATAACGATTTTGCAGGAAATCGTCACTAAAACCAGCAATCACGGTCTTATTAGTATCGGTAAAAACTAAATCATCTTTCGTAAAGACATATGCTTGATCGCCTAGCCGGGACGCTTTTTCCAGTTTTTTCAGCTTTGAATTTGCAGTTTTAGCTGATTTATTCTTTGCTGACGTTAGTTTTTCTTGTGCCGGCGTTATGTCTTTTGTTGGTAACGGCGCAGGCTCCGCCATTGTGAGAGTAGCCGTATCTTCAGCGGTGATTTTATCGTCTGCTTGCTCATTTGCCGGTGCAGGCGTAACATCCGCCACTGGTAACTCAGGCTTCTCGTCATTGAGATTGCTAGGAAGCGTGGGGGTATCATTTACTGGTTGCTCGCTCAACTCTGAACGTTCACTAAATATTTCATCAGCTAATACAGTCGGGGTCGCCCCCATGCCACCAAGTAATGTCACCGTCGCTAAACTAGCGTAAGCCAAACGCTTACTTTGGCGCGAAATTTCTTGCGCCGACTTTCTGTTATGTAGCTGGCTAACTGCCTTTCGTTGCTGTCTTGTTTTCATAATTTCCCTCCAATTGCTTTTCTGTCACTTGCAATTATCGCAACAAACTTTGAATTTTTTGCGGACACAAAGTGCAGACTTAAGCATGTTTTTGGGTGGAATTTAATTATTTGGTTACCCGGTTGTGAATACTGTAACTAAATATTTTTTTGGAGAGGCGGTATATTGAGTGGACTGTGACTAAGGATAAAATTACTAAGCAATAAGAAAAGACGAGTTTAGCAAAATGCTGCCAAACTCGTCTTAGAATTGTTTTTAACGACACACTAGCTGATTACATGAAAAACGTGATTACACCTAGAATGGATAGTAGTAGCATAACTCCCAACACTAAGCCTACCGCCGTATAAATGGGATGTTTTTTTAACTATTTATTATATCCAATTCCTCGTTATTTAATTTTGGGATAGGTGTTTAACGCTTTTATCGTTGGTGTCAGCGCTGCTACCATTTAAGTCTTCGACGTTTAAATAAATATGATAAGGTCGGTCACCCCATCCAGATATATTTCTTTCATAAACATAAATGTGCTTCGGATCGTCTTTAAATTTCACCGCTACATCATAACCATTTCATCATGTAGTTCTTCTTAAGACTAATTGATTTAATTAATCCCACTTTTAAATGTTGCTCGTGTTTATATACTCAATTGTATCTTGCTTTGACGTTGCTTTTTGCATTGGGAAGTTAATTATCCACGCGACACCCAATACTAAAACTAGTAAACCTACAATGCTTGCAATTATCTTATGCGCTTTTATTACCACGAGTTGCATTCCCCCCGTCAATCGTGAATCTCATTTTATTTTGTCAGCGTTGCGTAATGGGCCTTACTTGTTGAATCTACCTCATTTGCATAGCTGTCATACTCAAAATAATTAACATGATATTTCCCGTTTGACGCGCCGTTGCTGTACACATATTCGTAATAATGCGGGTCATTTTTTAACCTAACCTTCACATCATAGCCACCCCAATAAAATGACTTTTTAAACTGCATTTTTGCTACTTGTTGCGGTTTAATCTTTTGCTCGGTCATATACTTGTCGATATTTGTCGTTGCTTGATGTTTTTGTATCGGATATTGATAAATTAAAAAAGCTCCAATCCCAATGATCAATAATCCAATGACACCAATCGACTTTTTCATTTAAGCTCTCCCTTGTATTGCAAATGATAATAAATGAATTCTCCTACAACCTAGGCATTACAACAGTTACCCCAATCACAATTGCCAATTCTATTACCCCAAAGGCGATTGCGACTGGTAGTTTCGTTAAAATGCTTGCCGTTTCGGTTTGGTGGGGCAGTTGCCAATCTTGGACCGCCGCATACAAGCTGGTTGGCATTAATGCGACTACAAGCCACAGAAATGGGACAAATGGGTATAAAATAATTAGCGCCCATGGCCAATTGGCATCATGCATACGGCGAACGTTTAAACTTAACTCCGCCAAGGCAATCCACAGAAAAAAAGCAAGTGCAATTCCAAGTGTAAAACTAGCCCAGCCAATCGTAAATGTATTGAGGTGGAAATTTTCCTTACCCACAAGTAGTCCAAATAATGCCGCTAAAACATTGTAAATGACTACAATCAGTAGCCAACCTAAATTACCAAACCAGTAGTCACTGCGCGTGGCCCGACTACGGTAATCAAAAACATGTGTAAAAAATTCAATTGTCGCCTTGAGCAAATTAGTTGGTTTTACATTGAGTTGCTGATTAACCATCTCTTTAAACTGTTCTGAATCCATTAACATCCCCTATTCCCTTTTTGCATAGTAATAACTTAACATTTATGATATTTTATCATTTAACGTACGTGATGTCCCGTTATTTGTTAGTCAAATCTTGATTCCGGGTGCAAAAAAACACCACTATCTATACAAATCAAATAGCAGTGTTTATATTTCTTTATTCCGTCAACAATCGATACAACCCAAATGGGACTTCATGCGCTAATTCACGTAACGCACTACCTTTTTAAGCTTACTCATAATTGGTTATTATTTTAAGTCACAGTTGTCTACGGCCACCTATTTCCCGTTTTCTTTCCCTGATTTTCTTATTAAAAAAGATATTCATCACAATCGAAGCACCGGCCGTAATAAGTACTAATAATCCCGTAACATCCATGCTAATTAAATAGTGGCGGGTATTAAACAATATTAAAAACACAACAAACACAGTTTGCCCAATCCAAGCCCCGATAGACTGCCATAAAAATCGATGATACAACATTTTTTATCCCCCATGTTGGAAATTGAGTGCTCATGTTAGACCATTAATCAAAAACAGCGTTCATGATTTCCAATGATTTATTACACCTATTATTTTCAAATAATATCATACGATTACCGGTGGCGCTTGATTATTAAGCAATTGCAAGCAATACGTGCAAAACCGTGCTTACTCCATTAGATCCCCGCATTATGTTAACGGCATAAACTTTCCGGTTTTTCACTTGATTTCGGTCATATTCTCTTCGCATTTCTCCGGTAATCTTGAGTAATACTATTACCGGATGGAGATTAAGAACATGACAAAAACAATAAAGCGCCACAAACAACTGCTTTATACAAGTCTTGCCACCATGACATTGGCTAGTAGCATGGGACCTAGCGTGTTAGTATCTGCTGATACATTAAGTACCACTGATACGGTACAAGTTGATCACAATTTGGTTTCCGATACTGATGCAAGCATTCCATTAGCTCCGGCCACGCTTTCAGACTCAACAAACATCATGCCACCTTTGCCTAGTCCACAAGTAATTCAACCGGCTGCACCAATTAAAAAATCAATTGCCAACAAAGCTAGTTCCGCAACTGACTCGCCAAATACGGCAAAAAAGAACACGCTAACAGCAAAACCAGTTACACGAACCAAGCAATCAACGCCGACCGCTAAAATTGGCTCGGAAACGCATGTGTTCACGCGCGATGAACTCGATATCACTGGGACAACCATCAACGGCTTTAACGCAGCCGGAATGGCAATTAGCGAATCGCCTGATTGGGATGGCGCGTTAACATTTGCCCCTGAACTCAACGATATAACTGTGATTGCTGATAGTGCTTTTGCGGATTATGCTGCAATTACCAGCATTGATTTTTCAACCCTGCCAAATCTAATTTCAATTGGCGCGTATGCATTCGATGGCCTTGCAAATGTAACATCCATTGAATTAGCTAACCTGAATCATCTAGTCGAAATTGGTAAAGGAGCTTTTGCAACAAATACCAATCTCACCTCGCTTACCTTTGAAAACCTACCTGAGTTACAAACAATTGGTAGCGAAACTTTTTATTATGATATTCCATTAGCGACCGTTCGTTTAGTTAATTTACCTAAGCTAACTTTTCTTGGAGACTACAATTTTAACTTTGCTTCAGTCAAGGAAATTACAGTTGGTAACTTAAACCCACAGTTAGTCTTAGGTGACCATACCTTTGCTTCCAATATCCAACTAGCCGGTATTGTTTTCCCGAGTGACACATCAACAAGTTCAATCGCCTCCGCACAAACCTTTGTCGATTATATCAATGAATATATTGACTACACGGATGATTACTCTGAAGACGAACACTGGACCCTTGGTGGCACGATGACCTATAAATTTATCGATGATAACGATAACATCATCTCGTCACTAACACCCATTACGTTTACTGGGCGTGTCGGTGAAAGTTACGACCTGCCCGAAATACCAACTGTGCCGGGTTACGGCGCTGTCGAACTAGTATCGACGATTACTCCGGGCACATTTTTAGCTGGGCCAAATGAGCTTGTGTATAAGTATAGCCGCACTAAGGCTGCACCGTTCTCCATCTATTATGTGGATGCCAATGACAAAGAAATTGCGCCGACCCAAACGTTTGACGATTCTCCTGACATCATGCTCACCTTGTCTGCCCAAAGTATTGATGGCTACACCTTCAAAGAACTTTACGGCAGTAAAACGCCGACGTCGCGGGCAGTCTCAGACTTTGAATGGGCTGGTGCGCATGAGC
The DNA here is from genome assembly GCF_004358325.1 of Periweissella cryptocerci. Lineage (NCBI taxonomy): Bacteria > Bacillati > Bacillota > Bacilli > Lactobacillales > Lactobacillaceae > Periweissella > Periweissella cryptocerci. Next base: position 882,756 of record NZ_CP037940.1, read on the forward strand.
TAATCGATACCTCAATTTCACTAGGCGATAACGCTGGCCGTAGCTATAAGTTTGTTTATGATGAAAATGTCACTGGCCCCGATACAAATAATCCCGGCGAGACAGGAAAAACTGAAAACACCCCGCAAGCCACGGAACCAATTGCCAAGCCTACCAATCCAACTCCTGCCACTCCCACAAACACCGATAAAAATCCGGTTTCTGATACGGATAAAACACCTGCCAACAAGCTCCCTGGCACCGGTGGTGGTGACTCCACTGGCAAGAAAAATGCCGCTAATAACAGCAACAAAACACAGCACGCCACGAATACTGAAGCAACTAAAAGTGACACAATGCTACCAAAATCAGGTAGCATTCAAAATTACTTACTGCCAGTCCTCGGTGCGATGTTGACGACTAGTCTAGTTGCTCTGTACGCCTTTAAAAAGAAGCGTAATCACTAGTTATTATTTATTACGTCAAAAAAGCAATCGCTCACATTTATGTCAGCGATTGCTTTTTGGTGTTGTGCGACTAGTACTTGGAACATAGTGGGATTCCCAATAAACAATGTACCAAATCACACCAATTAACATGTTCAAACGACGACATTTCATTTTGTAGTGGTATCAAATTCCCTTGTAAATTATTATACTTTTCATGATTATTATACTTTCGTCTAAACAGCTACAGACCGCCGTTTTCACGTCCTAATTATTATACTTCCAACGATTATTAAACTTTTGTTCAGACAGCAAAAAAGCTAAGACCTACTGCGTCCTAGCTTCGTTTGGTACTGCTAATTTACATTAAAATATTATTTCTCGCCACTAAACGCATCGACGACTGTGCGGAGTGAGCTTTGGGCTTGCTTGCCGGATAGCGTGTAGTATGAGTCTTCGGCTAGCCCCATCGGATTAGTGTCGAACAGGATACGAATGTGAGTTGGGCGGTTGCGGTTTTTCCAGCCATCCAAGATGCCGTGATAAGTGGCGTGGTGCATACCATTCATGAAGGCAAAGACCATGTCGTATTGCGTATTGAATACTTGTGGCCACACTTGTTTGTCATTTTTTTGCTTCGTGTCCAAAATCGTGACGGTGGCGCCGAGTTGTTCCAGCAATTGCTTGTGCCGGGTCATGCGCATCCATGTTACGAGCAAGATTTTTTTACCAGCTAAAACTCGTTTGAATTTGGCAAATTCAGCGTCGGCAGGATTCGGGTCTACTGGGTCAGATACTTGCCCGAGTTCTTCGATCAATTTTACTTTTTGCGAGTAACGTTGAATGCGAATCGCGAATTTTGTATCGTTGGGATAATCATTCAAATCGTAGCCATTACAATCAAGGTCGGCATATTCGTGCCCGTTTTTTGAAAGCAGCACATATTCGCCGCCATCCCCTTTGGTCAAGATTCCGGTATCTGGTTCCCAAATGTTAAATTCCACATCACGGTCAGTCACCAGCGACACATGCTGAGCTAGCGCGTACAAACCGGAGTAAGCGCGCCAATTCTCATGGCTGAGCAACTGATCTAATTCGGCAATGCGCTCGGGAATTGACGTATTAGCAACTGGTTCCACAGGGCTCTGTGGTGTGTCGATTTCCGCTTTAAATGTCTGTGCATCCGCCAGCTGATTTTGCAATTCACTAATCAGTTCATTGTTAGTACTTAAATTCTGCGTTAACGCTACAGCATGTTGCGTCAATTGTTGGTTTTGTTGTTTTAAGGCGGCAATTTGTTGTTCATAGACCGTCACATCAACATCCGCAGTGGTGCTTTGTTTAATCGTCCGAATTTGTTGAATCAGCGCTTGTTGAATAATGTTGGCATCGCTGAATTCATCATTGGTGCTGGTAGGAACGACTGGGCTGACTGGTTGTGGTGCTGTAATTGCAGGCACGTTTTCCATCGGCTTAGTGGTCTTCATTTCAGCAGCCGGTTCGTCAGTTTTTAGGTACAAACTTTCATTGTATGTGGCTAGCAAATCAACATATTGCGTATTTTTGGCAGCTAATTGCTCCTGCACATCGTTTAGCTCTGTATTTGCACGCTCCAGTTGGCGTTGAAGTTCGGCTGGGGTTTCTTTTGCATGGCGCAGCAAACTCTCAGTCGCACTCACCTGCTTGCGAAGGTCGATAATCGTGTCCGCGTCTTTTTTACGCAACGCTACATGGCGCGCGCGTGTGCTATCCAATTCACCTTCAAGCATGTGTACCTGATGCGTTGCGTCCTCAAGTTCCTTCACTTTTTGTTGGAACTCCTTGATTTGCTTCGTAATTTTCTTGGCTTGGCGGGTATTTTGACTCGTTAATTCCTGTACCTGCGCCGTCAATTCGGGATTGTCATTATTGGTGCTTTGTGGACTTGCCACGTCATCCCCGTCGTCTAATTCAACCACGACAATATCACCCGCATCGTCTACACTCAGGCCATTATCCCGTAATTCATCGGCTTTGACTGTTGCTAAAGTTGTTGCCAATTCAGTGATACTTGGCATTTCCTCTTGGGCGACCGCCCCGTAAAATTCAGGACTCAGCTTGTAAATAAAACTGAGTAAATCTAATTTAGGCGCATTGAGGTTTTCATAATATTTAGTAACGCGGCGTTTTTGGCCCGTTACTTGATCGATGTCATACGTTAATTTAAGGTTATAATCACGGTGCGTTATCCGTTTCATTTTCAATAACAAGCTCTTAATTTCACCAGTGTGGGCGAGTAACGACCACTCCCCATCGTGACGCAACTGAGCGTCTTTTTTAAGTAAAACCATCAATAATAAATCTAAATCCCCATTCACAACGTTAATTTTTTGCTGCTTCTCATCATTTTTCTTTTTCAATAATATTTGTTTTTGTTGCTTACTAGATAATTTCATCCGTCCCACCTCTTAGTTTCTTCCCCAATACATTCATAATATTTTATGTACTTATTAATTTTATCACTTTATTGTAATGCTTGGTGTCTTATACGCTCAAAGTTTTGGACTAATTTGAGCTTGTTGGGTCACTGAGTGCTGGTAAATTATTTGGTGGACTACGCTGGAGGCACCATACCAAACAAAAGGCAGTGAGTATACCTGCAAACCAGTAACGCAAAAAGACATCAACTAATCGATATAGCGATGTCTTTTCCTTTTTTGGATCTTTCAAAGTTACTCATATGTGAAACCAAAGCTGTTTTGCTTAGCTATGGCTTTTGTTGGATAAAAGAATGCTATAGCGTAATCTTTCTCACTAACCTCAAAGTAAATATAAACCGTATTTTTAAAATACACGATTTGCAATTGCGAACCAGTCCCCTCTAATACATAGACATTTGGATTATTATGGTATTGCCCTTTGACTTTATTATTTAGTGTACATTTTTGACCGAGATAATTAACTTCCGGGCCACAGTCCTGTACTGTCGCCTTGCCCCTCACCTTGGTCTTAGTCACTTTAATCTTTTCATATTTTTTCTTGTTTGAATAATAAGCATACCAAGTACCTTGCATTTTCTTAGGTATTATCAGTGGTGGATTGGCTTTATTCTTTGATTTATACAACGTCACTGATTTCCGATAGCCTCCATCCCCAACAAGGGTATATTTTAGTGTCTTTTTAGCTTTGTTATATGTTAAATACGAAACCGGTGCGGCAGGACCAGATCCACTACCAATAAATATTTTGTTTGCACTAATTTTCGCTTTCATCTTCATGTTAACAGGCTCAATCGATGTTTTACCCTTAGCTTTTTTGGCGGTAACTTTTAATTTGTAGTATCTGCCGTTTTTGTACTGATACCATGTTCCCCGAAACTGTTTCGGAATTGTTTTGTTAACTCGTTCAACTTTAGTATCTGCTGCAGAGACATTGAGCGGTGCAATTGCACTAACTGTAACACTTACAACCAAACCGATTGCAAATAAAACTCCAACTAATTTTTTCATGATCTTATCCTCCTGCTTTATTCATTCGCCAAACTTCGTTAATTGCTGATGAACCATATTCTTTTCCATCAGTTAGGATACTTTCACCCGCATATGATGTGTAGCCATAAAAGACTTGCGTGCCACCGCCGTTATTCCAGTTTACGGTAATCTTAACGTTAGCCGTAATTTCTTTCAGTGGAAAATCAGATGTTTCGTAATCGATATTTGTCACATCATACGACCATGCAGCCGTACTTGTAGCAACTGCTGTCGCGTGTCCTGAGTGGACGGCATTTGTACTTTCTTGGAAGACCGAACCATCCGATTTAATCGTTAATGTTACTTGCGTGCGGTCACGGTCGGCATCAATAAAGCGATAAAAGCCGACAAATTTTGGAAAAGCAAAACTCGCATTCGAACCTGAAGACGTAGTGGTCGTTGCTGCTTTTGCCTTGTTTTTTGCTTTGGCCTTGGCTTTTTTAGCTTTGGCTTTCTTCACTGCCGCGTTTCCTGCATCGTTTTGTTCACGCAACTCTGCTTCAGCCGCTTTCAATGCTTCAAAACCTTTTTCGCACAATTTTGTAACTGACATTTGATTGATTGCTTCATTTGATTCAGCATATTTTTTGTCACTGGTAAGGTTCCGCGCATTTTGTAAAATGGTTTCATACTCTGCAATTTCGGCGGCATTTTCACTACTTTGCCCGCTATCTTTTTTAACGGAAACTTGAGCTTCGTTCCCCGGTGGATCTGTAGCCGACTTTACGCCACAGCCGATTAACACAATTGTAGAAATTAAAATAATTGCTAATACTGCAAATTTTCGTGTCGGTTCACGTTTCATTATTGCTACCTTCCTTATCGTTGTTTAAATGCAAATTGTGAGAGCGTTTGGCCTAGTTGGCTAAATGCTGAAACTTGCTGCTGTGTTTGTGCTGAGCTCGCCATCAATCCGCTACTTAAATACTGACCCGGATTATGTGCGGCAGGCATATATAGCTGGGATAGACCGGCCACGACATACGCTTGCTTGCCACGCGTCACGATGGCCAAATCATTTTGAATTCCCTGATAACTAGATTCACCGGACTTATTGTAGCTAGTGATTCCGTTATTGCCCTGTGCCGCAAATTTTTGCCGATTAGTCGTTTGCGTCATCAACTGCAAGAACCACTGCCGCGCTTGTTCATCAACACCTGGCAATTGCCCCTGATACAACTTGTATAGGAAATCGCACGCCTCATTTGCTGCGACCATATTATTCTTCTGATTGGTCAAATCCATCATCTTGCGTTGCAGCTTCGTATGGCGATACCCCAGCGACTGTACATAATTATTAACTACCGAAAAACCGGCCGCGAAGTTACCATCACCCAAACGTTGAATAATAATATTCGTCGCGGTATTATCACTTTGCGTAATCATCAGGTTTGCCAGTTCTTTATAAGAATAGCTCGAACCGCTTGCCGCGCCTTGCAAGATACCGGTACCACCAACTTTATCGCTGGCCTGTAACTGATATGTTTGCGTTAGCTTGATGTGACCTTTGGATTCTTGATCAAGCAATGCTGCCAAAATGAACACTTTGATGGTTGACGCGCCAAATTGTGCCTTTTGCCCCTTTGGCAGGTTACTCAAATTAATTTGCTGCGTAACTGGATTTATACCACGATAGCTAAGACTCCAATATCCCGGCAATTGGGCAAAATCACTTTTCGCCATTAGCTGTTTGACTTGCTGCGACTGCCGTTCAACTGGCGTAACTTTGCTAACAGGTTTAGCACTGGAACTTGCTGAAGTCGGTGGTTTCGCAGAGCTTTGTGGAGCACTAACTGATTTTGCAGGTGCTGCATGTGACGAAGTTTTACTTGGTTCTGCTTGCTGTTTACCACAGCCAACTACCATCAAGGTCAAACACGTTAATGTGAATAGCCAAAATTTATTAATTTTCCGCATTTTGTTATCTTTCTATTTCCAAATCAAAAAGGTGTTAGGCATGACAAACAATCCGCGTCATCCCTAACACCTTAATAATTTATTCAGTTTTCCCAACACAACTCCCGCATTGCGTTATTAATTAATCTATACCACGATTATAGCAATGAAAACCAAGCCCCTCAAATATCGTGGCTTAGTAAGCAAAAGAGTTGCAAATCAAGCTGAGTAAGTGTTTGGAAAAGCAAATTCTTGGCGTACGGCGCTGATAGCACAACAAAAAGACGTAGCACAAATTTTGGCCACGTCTCTTATTATGGTTGATAAATTATCCAGCCCGCAAAATAAGCCGGATTCGCTTTTATTTATTCTGACGTGTTTTTGTATTAAGAATACTCACGTACCACAGAGTATACCTTGAGCATCCCACAAAATCAGCGATAACTTATTTGATCAAATCTGCCCACCAACGACTGTTTTTCACTAGTTTGAGAATTATTACTAACTAACGAAGTGCCGGCAAATTGCTTGGCGGGCGTAGCCTTTACACCGCAACTGGGGAAATATGCGTGAAACACATATTTCCGCTGAGGATAAGATGAGGACTCTTAGGAATTTATTCCTTAGAGTCCCAGCTTATCCGAACCTCACAAGACCGCACTTTGGCTTGAACATGCGCTTCCAGCGCGGTGCACCAAGCAATTTTATTCAATCCCACGCCAGACAGAATAGTACTTAACCCAAATCACGTTGCCGATACCCAAGTGCGCCAATGCCGGCCAAGATACCCGCTAAAATCAATTGCACGACGACAATTTCCCACTTTACACTGGTAATTGGAACTTTGCCGAGCCAGTGAATCAGTGAAATATTCATAACCGCATTTGATAGTTTGAGCGTATCGCCAAGGTACAACGCGAAGAACATGAAGCCAAAGTACCCCCACATAATATTCATCAATTTCGGTGCCCAACCTAACAGGGCGATTAGGACGCCTGCAAACAATATCCCTGCCGGTGCGTAGGCGATAAATATTTGGCTGAATTTTTCAAGGGCTAACGGCGTCTTCATTACTGCAACTTGACCGCTATATAACCCAAGCAACGCACATGCTAAGGCGCCCAAATACGTAATTAACGCATTGCCGACATAACTCCACAGGATTTTTAGGCGTGCCACTGGTTTGCTGTGGACTAATTCTAAGACGCCATTTTTTTCATCAGCATGCAGCTTCGTAATCCCCGTCATCAACGGAATTAAAGCCACCAAGAAGAGCACACCAACCAAAATAATCACAAATTCCAGCAATACCCGCTGGGCAAAATCAGCCGTCGCCGTCGTGATGTTATTCCCAATCATCGTCTGAATTGCGGGATTATCTTTAAACAAATCTGCAATCGAATTAAAAATCGAGCCATACATCGCGCCAAAACCAAACATTCCCACCAGCCACGCAATGCGAATGTTTTTCTCAACTTTAGCAATCAGGCTGAAAGGTCCCTGGAGGAATTTGCCGGCCCGAGCGTGCCCCAATCGCGGTTGTAATAGTCCGCTACCCACGTCACGCTTAAAGTTCAGCCACATTGCGCCGCCAAAGAGCACGCAACTAACCAACAGCAATAACCCAATAATCCAGTAATTATTACCACGGAAACAATCCAATTTTTCAATCCAGCCAAGTGGTGACAACCAAGTATAGCGAGCATTAGCAACGTCGGTTAACATACGCACGACATACGTTAGTGCAAAAAAACCATATGCTGCCATCGAGCTTGCCCGCGTTGAACTGCCGAGTTGGGCAAATACTAACGCAAACATGCCAAACATGAACCCGGTTGCTCCCAGTCCCAGCGCTAATAGCCAGCCACCAGTTGCCGTCATGCCGCTCACGTTAACCACTTGCATGATGACACCATAGCCAATTGCCAATACAACGTTTAAACCAAGTACTTCCAGACTTGCCGCCGCAAAACCACTCGCCCGCCCAACTGCGCGTGACCGGATGATTTCAGTTATGCCAAGTTCTTCTTGCTTACGCGTCCCATTTACAATCAGTTGGATACTCATAATCGCTTGGAGGATTGCCATGAACATCGTCATTTCCCACACAAGCACTTCCGCGGTGGTATAGCTCGCCGCATGTGCTAGCTTACCAAACAACGCCACCATTGATGCCGAATCCGCTAAAGCAATAATTGGCAGCAAATCCTTCGCCGATGAATACATGTTTTGATATTCCAAACTGACAATTAAAAAAAGGAATAGTAACACGATGCTCCAAATACTTAACCGCAGTCGATCGCGCTTTAGCCCCACTTTGACAAGCAAGCCCAAATTAGCAAAATTTTGTTGTATGTTCATGAGCTAGCCCTCCGCGCGTGCATCGTTAGCGTCATTGTAATAACGCATGAAGACGTCTTCGAGGGTTGCCGGTTGCACTTTCAAATCCAGGACTGCTAGCGTACTCAACTGCGCCATTAAGTCCGCCAGCTTTTCACCATCAAGCATGAATTCCGATTTAGTCACACCGTTATCCACCGTCGCCACTAAATCATGAACCCCGGCCAATTGTTCAAGTCCGGTCATAGCTTGCTTAGTTGTTACCGAAACTGAAGTCCGCGTTAAGTGCCGCAATTCCGCCAAGCTGCCAGTTTCAACAACCGTCCCTTCGCGGATAATCGCCAATCGATCCACCATCTTTTCAACTTCGGATAAAATATGTGATGACAGTAACACCGACTTGCCCTGTTCCTTCAAATGGAGGACTTCATTTTGGAAAATCTTTTCATTCAGCGGATCCAAGCCCGATGTCGGTTCATCAAAAATGAAAAATTCAGCATCAGTCGACAGTGCCGCAATCAATGCGACCTTCTGCCGATTCCCCTTAGAATACGTACGCGCCTTTTTGCGGGTATCAAGTTGGAATTTGGCAATCAATTCGTCGGTGCGCGCATTGTGTTTTTCGCCACTCATTTTGAGCATTAAATCAATCACTTCGCCACCAGTCAAATTAGGCCACAAATACACATCCCCCGGTACATACGCAATTCGCTTGTGCACAGTCACGGCTTGGTCGTACACATCTTCGCCAAACAACGTCGCCTGCCCGCCTGATTTACGTAGAATTCCCAAGATAACGCGCAACGTCGTGGATTTACCAGCACCATTGGGGCCAATAAAGCCAAACACTTCACCACGTTTAACTTGCAGGGTGACATCTTTTAACGCTTGAAACTTGCCAAAATCCTTCTGCAAATGTTCAACATCTAATACAATTTCATCAGTCATTTTATTTACCTCGTAATTTCGTTAGGCTTGCTTAGGCAGTCGTCTGCATTTTAAAATGCAAATCTGTCTAATAGAGCCTCATTATCTCACCATTGTACGCAAATGATATGAACATTTTACGAAATTGCGTCTGAAAATCGTTATTAAATCGTGCGGTAGAATGCCACTACGTGAAAAGCGCCAGAAGTCAGTCTTTTGCTAGTTTTCGTGTGGATAGAATGCCACTACGTGCCTGGAAAGAGCTTGGCGCACCACGATGGAAGCAGCCTCCCAAGCCAGAGTACGGTCTTGGGAGGTTCGGACAAGCTGGGACTCTAAGGGATAAATCCCCAAGAGTCCTCATCTTATCCTCAGCGGAAATATGTGTGAAACACATATTTCCCCAATCGTGGTGTATAGGCTACGCCCGCCAAGCACTTTCCAGACACTTCGTTAGTTTGAACTTAACAACTGATTAACAATTTTCAACTTATAAACGGTAGTGCAAAAACGGATGATAATACAATAAAAAAAAGCTCCAATCAATTACGGTCGGCGCTGGTTTTCAGCATATACGATATTTATTTCTTTGGTGCATCCATTACTAGATAACATGTTATATCCATATATTTATCATCAATAAACAGCTCATAAATATTAAATAACTCAATCTGCTGCATGCTTTAAATTTGACCAAATCATCTTAAATGTTGGAAAGAAACTACCTGCCAACAAAATTACGGCAAGCATAAAAAACATCGTAGCGATATGTCCCAGTGAGCCATTCATATAATTTGTCCGCTTATCAAAATCAAGCTTATGTACTTCCCTATAAATTGGAATAACGACGTTCATACTTACAATAAAAAACTTACTTAACAGACCTAAAATAGTAAAATTTAACGCGTATCCTAATAACTTAATATTCATTGCTTAACCTGCCTCCATTCATTTTTTAGACGATTTCATCCCAACCGGTTGCTTTTTTTAACTCAATCCCACGCCAACCGGAATAGTTCCTTGCATTACCCCAAGCGCAAAAAAAGCGCACCTGAATTTAACTTCAGATACGCATTTCGAAACACTATCAAATTTATTTAGCCGCTTTATTCGCTTTGTTAGTCAACAGCAAGGCTGGTAAGAACATTACCACGCTCAAAGCTAGCGAGATCAGGAAACCGTTGTGGTAGGCCGTGGTCATTCCGCCAATTGTTGGGATTGTGCCCTTGGCGAGTGAGAGGCTGACTACCGTTGCTAAGACGGCGGAACCGAATGCCCCACCGATATTTTGGATGATCCGGGTGCCGACGGAAGATTGGGCGATTTCGGCCTTTTCCATGCCGGTATATGCATCCGTCATCATCGGAATTGAGACACCACCAATCCCCATCCCGCGGACAAATAATGCCAAGGCAATCCAGATTAACGATGAAGCTTGATCAAAATAAACGAATGGTATTGAGCCTGCGATTGCTAGGACTAAGCTGACCATAACAACGTTGCGGGCACCAATTTTATCAGTTAACTTACCAATAAATGGTCGCGCTACTAACATACCAACACCTTGAGGAATCAAGATTAAACCTGCGTCGATAACTGAAAAGCCTTTAACATTTTGGAAGAACAATGGTAATAACAGCATTGGGCCATTCGTGGCGATACCTGCTAAAAATAGGCCAATCATTGAGCCGTTGAAACTCTTGTGCGTGAACATTTTCAACGGCAAAATCGCTTTATCTTTGCGAATTGCCGCATACACGATGTACCCGACCAAGACGACCGCACCAGTTACCATATAACCGATGGTCGTGGCGTTGTTAAAGGTGGCATTCTTGGCTGCCGCCGTAATTCCGTAAATCAAGGCAGCCGAGGTTGCTCCTAATAGAACTATGCCGGTAAAATCAAACTGCGCTTTGCGGTTGGTTGGTGTAAAATCGGGTAATTTCAAAATCATCAAAGCAAGCGCGATAATTCCAACAGGCACGTTGACGTAAAAAATCCAGCGCCATGAGAAGTTTTGAATGATCAAAGCCCCAATCACCGGTCCTAAAATTGGTCCGAGGACAATTGGAATCCCAACAATCGAAATTACGCGTCCCATGAATTCTTGACCAGCCACTTGGGCCATCAAAGTTGTCATCAGTGGCAAAATTAAGCCGGCCGCCGCCCCTTGGATAATACGGAAGACAATCATTGAATCGATACTCCAACTCATCCCGGAAAGAATTGAACCAATTAAAAATGCTACGTTGGCGCCAATTACTAGCCATTTACCATTAAAACGTTGAACTGCCCAACCAGAGATCGGTACAGCAATTGCGGTTGCTAGGACATACCCGGTGACAACCCATTGAATCGAATCCAGGCCAGTATGAAAATCACGGCCTAAATGATTAATTGCAATATTGACCATGGTTGAATCGAGCATTGGCATGATTGCACCTAACACCAACAGCCACGCGGTATTTACTATGTTCTTGGGAATTGGTTTTTCTACTGCTTTTTCTTTCTTACTCATGATTCTGTTCTCCTTAACTTTCGTAAAATTAGTTATTTTTATGCGCTCGTAGCTGTCACAGCGTGTTTGGCAATTACTTAGCGCACCTAGTAGTTACACTGTGTAACTTATCTACAAAACATAGTATATGCCTTTCATTTTCCGAAAGCAAGAAATAAGTTGCACAATGTAACTTATTTCTTTAATTTGGCGGTTACATGTTATAATTAGCAGATGAGAATTAATGCATTACGCTAAAGCTTCAGCAAACCAGATTACATACAGAGAGGATTGGCAGATGGCAGAACAACGTAAACGGGGCGAGGAACTTAAAGCGGCAATTTTTAGCGCAGCAATCACAATCTTAAATAATGAAGGCTTTGCGGCCGTCAATTTTAAACGTGTGGCCGAAGAAGCCGGCACTAATCGTCCTTCCTTATATCGCCGGTGGGATACGCCATTTGACCTCGTTTTTGATGCGGTTCGTGCCAAATCAGTGGCCCACCACGGTACATTACTAACATCGAATCGGATTGATACCGGTGTATTACGCGATGATTTAATTGCCGTATTCGACCACTTCAGGGTTTCCTCGCAAAATATGGGGCGGGAATTTATGCGGGCGATGATTATTGAATTGGGCCAAAATAATGAAAAATTACAAACCGCCTTTGATTCCACATCCGAAGGTAATTTGGAGATTATTAATAACGTCCTCGACCAAGCGCGTGCCCGTGGCGAACACATTAACGAAGTATCTGATGAAACCAAGCTCATGCCGTTTGAAGTCCTGCGTTACCAACTAATCATTACTCAAAAAGACCTGACAGATGGTTTTATTACGCACCTCGTTGATGAAGTCATGCTACCAGCCCTGACAAAATAAGTTAGCTTGCGAACTCATTTCACACTTAAAATAACATGCACGGCATTGCGCCATTTTTATGTAATGCATTAAACAAAAAGGAAGTCACATGATGGATGAAGCATACCCCTACTTTATGAGTAACTCCAAATGGTACAAATTCGAAGAAACGGAATCCGGCGACGGGGACGGCATGGTCGTGCAACGTTTTGAGCTAACCAAAAAAGCCACCCCGGCCGCTATCGCCAGCTTTGCGCAAACGATGGTCGAAATTGGCCCAGATGGCTACTTTTTAGCAGATGATCTTAATCGTTTCCAACAAGCGCTCGGCTATGCGAGTCGGCAATATCTTTTCACGGAAAATAACGGCATGACCAATGATGCGTGGTTGTTAGAACATCAGCTCATCACCTATGCAATCCGGAGTTATCAACTATTGTCTGACGATGTCGTTGCACCCAACACCTTGATTTTTAAGCCCCGGATTAAGTTCCTCTACTTGAAATATCTGAAAGAAAATCCAAAAGTGCGCGCCAACGATGCTGAGCTTAATCAATGGATTGCGGCGCGTGACGCAGAATTTGTCTGGAAGTACGCACCCCTGTTAGACTTCCCGGTTTCAGCATTACCACTCCGTCCATTGACTGACGCACAACTTGCCGAAGCAAACCGCTTACGTGAACAAAACGGCGCAGCAACGGTTGATGCACACCGGAATGGCTTAAAATAAAATAGCATACGGTTTGTGAACCAATTTTGGGTACAAACTGATAACATCAAAAGCAAAGATATTAACGATATTTTTGCTTTTTTTCGGTTCACAACATTGCACATCTCACTTATTAAGAGTAAGCTTATTTAGTCAAAATAATTGGTTCTGCTAGCGCAATATGCCATACCTTCGCTGTTTGGCGTGTGCTAACGAGGTGGTATTAATGCACCTAAATAGCAAAACTAAAATATTAATAAGGAATGTCATTATGTTTAAAATCCCAAAGCAATTATTAATTAACGTCGCCATCGTTACTGGTATCGTCACCTTCGTCGTCCTCCAAACTACCATTGGCTGGACTCCACTCGGTTGGATTCGTTCATGGCTGGCGGCCTACGTATTCATGATTCTCTTCAACGCCATTTTTGATCCTGCGCTGTGGGATTTATCCGCCAAATTCCGCCTCCCCAACTTAATTCACGGTATCCTCCAAGGTGTCATTACGGGCTTTTTAGTATCAGCTTGGCTGACATTTTTATTCAGCCCCAACTTGGCAACCTTCTGGACCATTACTTGGTGGCAAACACCAATCGCGGGTGTTCTAGTCTTAGTCGCTAGTTTAGTTATCGGTAAAACGATGGGGCACGGTTGGCTCAAATAATTGGTCCTATTTCGTCTGATGTGGGATTGGATAAAATTGGCCACTGCGTGCCAGTAAATTACTCCGTTAGTTAGGAATAATACTCAAACTAGTGCAAAAAAGTTGCCAACCACAAGCCACAATATCATGAAAAAACCGGTCTAGGACAAAATCTGGCTAAAATTTTTCTAGCGTGGAATTTGGATATGTGTCTCGGCTTGATTCCCACTACGTGTCTGGAAACAGTCTGGACACCGTGATGGAAGACAAGCATTTGAAGCCAAAGTGCGGTCTTCAAATGTTTGCGAAGCTTGGCTCGCTAACGCGGTAACCATCTTCACAAATCCATAATCAGTAACGAAACCCGTTACTGATTATGCCATCACGGTGCGAGCTAAAGTCCAACCTGTTTCCAGCCTCCTCGTTAGTTTGAGCAAGCAGTCTGACTAGTGATATGCCGTAATCTTTGTCGCTGCAAGTTTAGCGGTAATCAATAGTTCAACGCAGTGGCATCATACATCTCATCACATTTTATAAATTCCACGTCAGACGGAATAGAGCTCAAAATCTTAGCTTGTTACAGATAACTATTCCTCGTAAAAAGAGCTTAACCGCACGCGTTGCAACGCCTGGTTAAGCTCTTTTTGGCTCTGAAATTATGTCCCAGCCCCATATATGTGAAAGTCATTTTTTGCTGTCCACAACCCATTCATTTAACTCCGCCCAAATTAATTCCATCTCGCGTTCATTATTTTCAGCTTCCGCAATGGCATACCGTCTGCGAAATTCATCAATGTCGAGTTTATAAATGTCGATTGGCTTCATGACGAATTTCGCAGTGTTCGTCTCCTCGAAGCACGTTTTATTAGGGCTATCGCTATTACCACTAACTACTGCAGCGCAGTAATAAAATACCAACAGGATTGTGATGAAGGCAATTCCTACCACTACGAAGATTGCTTGCATAATAATTACGCCCCCCTTTTTGATAAAACCCATACCTACTTAGAATGGGCTCTCAACGTTATTACTATTTGTAGTCAATTAAAAATGTCAAATTTGTGCTATATTCACCGGCGAATCGACCTTTATTACCTACGTTCGCTAACATGAACTCAGTGGTTCTAACAGGATGATCTGCCGTAAGTTCAGCAATTGTTCCACCGTTATGAAAATGTATTACTTCTTCACTTTGAGGCGACACCAACAACGTCTCCGCCTCATCCGGATCAGGATTCCCCATCTCGTCCATCAAAGGAAGTACTTTTTGACCATTTTTATAAAAATTTTCATCTCCACTAATCTTCACAGATACATAGGAGTTTTTCTCCAACAAACTGTCTGGTGCTAACTTCGTTTCAAGTAACCGTGAGGGCTCTTTTTCGTCAAGCACAATTTCTGATGGAATAACTACCGCCCATTTAAGTTCCTTAATAACTGACGCGTGCACTTCAGTCTTTTCAGTAACAGTTTGGTCATCAGCGTGCACCAAAGTACCAAGCGGTAAAAGCGCCATTCCAGTCATTCCAACAATACTTCCAATCACAAATTTGATCTTTTTCATTTCAATATCCTCAATTTTCTTTACTTAATTTTTTAAACTTAAACTAATAGCAACACAAGCGATAAACCAAATTCAATTTTAAAACATTCGCATCACCACCTTTCATTTTGATTGCTCCAATGTCTACCATTCCAAATCAAGTCGGCATTACACGACATTCAATACGGAATTAAGTTTCGCGCCATTCAGCGGTTTACCAGTGGCCAGCGAAGTTGTTTCAATTACTATAATCGCTTGATGCTTTCCTTTTGGTAGTGACTTTGATAAATGGATTTCATTAAAGCCCAAGCCTGGCTTAATTAATTGTGACTGAAATAACGTTTCGCCTGATTCTGCTAAAATCAACCGGTACTTAAAATAACAAGGATTCTTAACTGGATTTTCCCAACCAACCTGCGCCATGTTTGTTTTGGTGGAAACATTAATAGTGGGTGTGCCCGGAATTGTAATTGACTCAGCGCGACTACTAGTAGTTGTTTTTTTCACCAACTTTTCAGCTCTAGCATCAACTGCCTCTGGCTTTTTTGCATGCGATGATGGCCACACAAATTGCAATAATAACAACATTAATATCACTCCAATGCCCATGATAATTTGTATTATTTGTTTTCGTTTAAATGTTCTCATTACTTTTTCTCCAATTTTATATATTTAAAAAACCAATTAGGCCACTCCAGCCTATAAATAAAAATCCTAACAAAATGCTGATAAGCCCCAGCAAACAGCTTATAAAAATAATTGTATCTTTGCGCATCAACAGCTATCCCTCGCATTCTGCTTCTTTGTTAAATGTGACGTTTGTGTGAACAAACTGAGAATTAATATTGAATTAGTCTCAATAACTATCAACCACCCAACAAATTACGCTAATATGAATACATACAATATATGAGGAGACTGTTACAACCTGATCATGCTAAATCAATTATTATCAAAACAACATAAACGCCAGTTTGAAATCGTGAATATGTTAATGTCATCTGCGACACCAACAACCACGGAATTTGCCAATCAGCTCAAAACAACGCGGCAAACAATTCAAACTGATATTGATGAGCTCAATGCTGTAATCACGCCCCATATTATTGTGCAAGTCGATAATCAATGGCAGTTGATTGCCTCGGCAAAACTGTCATTAACTTCAATTCACTCGCAAATCCTAAGTCAGTCTCTCAGCTTTAATATTTTGGAAACAATTTTCTTAGGAAATGTCACCACGCAACAAGAACTACTCGAATCGGCATTAACATCCCAAGCCACGCTTTATCGTGAAATTAAAAATATCAACGCGATTCTGAACCCTTTAAATATTCACCTAAATACTAGAAAGCTGATAATCGAAGGCGACGAATTTAAAGTCCGAAGCTTTTTCTTTCAATATTTCTTTGAAAAATATGAATTTGCCTCGGTCTTTGTTCCCGACATTGAGCTAGAAACCTTTGATAAATTAATTACAACTTTCTCAAAGAATAACAACGTGTATTTCAATCAAGCCGACTTATCATTTATGGAATACAACAAGCTCTGCATCTTATTAAAAGTTTCAATCCAGCGGCTGCAACAGGGCTATCACATAGATTTACCAGGTCAAGCGACATTCACAGTTGATTTAGATGCTAATCTGGAACGCGAATTCTTTTATAACTTCAAAATTCCGCTATCAGCCAAAACATATTCTGAAATTTTCGGACTTTTCTACAATCAATATTATGTAGTTACAATCGATGCCTTAAACCATTTATGCAATATTGATGCAAAATATGCGACTTTAGTTGATTCGATAAAACAATTAATCAGTTTTGTCGCTGAGCAACCAAACATTGAACTGACTAATCAGGATGATCTTCTTATCGCCCTGTTCAACGCCGTACAAGCTAAAGATTTCATCCAATTTATATTGCTTGATAAAATTGGTCAGTTTATCGCCACTGCACAGTTTGAAAATCATCGCCTATTCACGGATATCGTTGTCAAAATCACCGAATTAATCGCACCAGGTGATTGTGAGGAAAGCCAACTAGTCGGCTCATTGATGTATGAACTAATCATTAATTGCGATAGTCTCTACCATGAACTTAAACATGTGACTGAATTACAAAACTTACACATTGGTTTTATCTTGAATTTACCAACTAATCACATCAATCTGTTGATTAGTGATTTGCAAGCAATGCTGCCTGATGCCAAGCTCACAGTGCTTAATAATCTCTCTTTGCCCGCCTTAATTAAAGAGAGTGCTGAGTTTGATGTGGTTGTTTCCAACCTGCATGGCTTAGCCAGTCAAATTCACGCGCCGCTACTTTCTTTAACGACGGTCTATCAGTTTTTGAATCAATCAATTAGTGAATCAATCTTCAATGCGTAATCAATTAGTTGTTATTAACTAATCAATATCATTAGTTTAGCAATTATTTTCAGTGCCAACATTTCATAAATTTTCAAGGCTAATAAATTTGTGATAATTTGTTCAAATAAGATTCACAACAATGTGTTAGTGCTGCGAATCGTAAGCATTAATTTGTATATCTGAAATTACAACCAAACAATGGCATAACAAAAGCACCCCTGCGTTGACCACAGCACAAGCTGGTCAGTTCAGGGGTGTTTGAATTAATTCATTTTTTAGAATCTAGGTTTTGTCCCAGCTTCTTTTTGATGAATGCAAAGTACAGAAACGGCAATCCCACGATAAATAAAAAAACTCGCCTGAATTTCAGACGAGTTTTTTTGTGGCTTATGCTTTAAAATATTTCGCGTAATACTTGGCAAAATTTTGGTTGGCACGCCGGTAGTTCAAGAAGCGCTTGATGTTCCAATCGTTCTTGTACTTGTACGTGTAGCCGTATTGACCATTTTCAATCAACTTTAAGGCAAAATCAGTTGCTTCGTTGTGACGCATGTATTGCTTGTACAACTTCGGCGTGATTGCCAGCCAAACCTTCCATTTGCTCTTGTCAGCATTGGCGTAGACTGGCATGTCGGGAATTGCAACGTCATCGTAATCATCAACTAATGCGCGCATCCAGTTCGTCCCGTTTAAGCTCGCCCACCAATTTGACCGGCCGAGGCGAATGTTCATTTCAAAGACTTTGTAGGTATTGTCGCGGGTATCGAACTTCAAATCAAAGTTCACAAACCCGGTAATATTCAATCCTTCTAAGAATTTTACATATTGGTCATAGATGGCTTCGTTGTAATCGGGCATAATCGCCATGTGATTACCGCGGCCTTGGGGACCGGGATCTTCAATCAAGGCGTGCCCCATTGAAATCACCCGTACCTTACCATTTTGGTCGATATACGCCGTCAAATTCCGTTCAAACGAATCATCCCCAGGAATCATGTCTTGCATCGTGAAAGTGCTGGTGTAGCCATTCGCATAGGCTAACTTGATGACCTCGTTCAATTCTTCGTGGGAGTTAATGAAGTAAATCTTCTTATGCCCAGGGAAGAATAAATCCATCCATTCAACTGAATTATCTGACTTCAAGATTACGGGATAACCCCATTCTGATTCAACATCGCGTTCCGCATCCGCTGGCGTAATCCGCTTGGTTGCGGGCATCGCTAGGCCAAATTCAGCCGCAATTGGTTCAAAGGTTTCCTTGTGGTTCAATTCAATCATGCGGTCATAATCAATGTAAGGAATTACGAAAAATTCCGCTAATTCCGCTTTGTGTTGGGCAATCAAAGCTGCGTATTTGTCACCAGAACCTACCAAGATTGTTGGTTGCCCGGCGGCTTTGACTTCCGCCCCAATCTTGCGCATTTCTTCGATGAACTTGGGATCATCGTTAATTCCGGGTACTAACTTAATATCAACGATGTGGCTATCGCGCGTCGCCGTCATTGGGCGTCCCGCGGCGATAATCGTTGATTTCATCCCGAATGCTTCATGTAATTCACGGGCAGAACCGTAAATACTTTCGTCACTACCTAAAAATAAAACGTGATGTTTAACCATTTTAAGAGTCCTCTTTTAACTTAACGAATGTGGAGCTTCGTACGTAATCGAGCCGCACGAGCGCCAAAGAATTTTTCGGCGATTGGTGAGCGGAGAATCAAGAATGCATAGACCGCGCCCCCTAATGCCACAGCAACCGCAACAATCAAAATTTGAATGATGCGAGCTTCAGGTGACAAGAAGTGTAACGCTAATTCAGTTGTCCCATAGGCCACTGCCCCCATCGCAATTGAGGCGGCAATCACGGTGCTTAAAGTGTTGGTCATGGTTACGAGCTTCAAATCATAATCATTCTGTAATTGGCGAATAACTAGTAAGCTTGAAACGACAAAGCCAAGGAATGATGCCACCAACGTCCCCATCGCCCCAAGGAGCGCGACCATTGGCACTTGCAAGGCAAGTTTCACAATCAAACCTATTCCCAACGCTTGGAGGGCTTCACGATTTCGTGACAATCCTTGGGTAATCGTTGAAAGCAACGTAAATAATCCAAACATAATTCCTAAGAATGATGAGAATTGTAAGATCGTTGTCCCCATTAACGTTAGCATCGCACTATCATTGTAGCCATAGAACGTCACATAGAGCGGTTGCGCAATAGCAGCCATCCCAATCGCGGCGGGAATCATCACCACACTGAAGAGTTCCAACGTGAAGCGTACTTGTTCAGAAATTTCTTGATTATCATCCTTAGCATGAGCGGCAGCCAACAACGGAATGGCAGTTGACCCCATCGCCACGGCCAAAGAAATGACAATCATAATTAATTTATTAGCATTAAAATCGAAAATTGCATATTGCGTATTTAACATCGCATATGGCAGATTCGTAAACATTTGCATGATTTTGAAGAACGTATATTGGTCAATGATTTGGTAGAACGGAATTGCTGAACCAACCACGACGAATGGAATTGCTTGGGCAACGACTTCCCAGATTAAGCGTTTTGCTGAAATGGTTTCGGCATTCTTACTTTCAGCTAAGCGGTCTTTGAACATTTTGCGTTGCTTGTACAAAGTCCAGGCGAGCACGGCAATCCCCGCAATCGCCCCGATAAAGGCGGCAAATGTTGATTGCACTACGGCTGACTGCCATGAACCGTGATTGACAACTAAGATAATCCACGTTAACAACAACATGTAGATTACGCGGAGCAATTGTTCCATGAACTGTGACATCGCTGAAGGTGCCATCTGATTGTTACCTTGCAGGAATCCCCGCGTCATACTCATCACTGGAATGATAAAGACTGCCGGCGCGAGTGAGTGAAGCACTGGTACGACGGACGGATCACCCGCGGCTAAGAGCGGTGCCCCAAACCATAAAATCAATGCGGAAAGTAAACCGGTAAAGAAACCAATTTGCAATGACGACTTATACAGCCGCATCGCAATCCCATATTCTTCTTTGGCATTATAACGGGCGACGAGCTTTGACACCGCCGAAGGAATCCCCGCCGAGGCCGCCATCAAGAACAATGCGTAAATGTTGTAACCTTTTGAAAATAAAGCATTCCCTTGTAATCCGTATTCACCGAACATGGCGACCCATGGAATAATGTACAAGGCCCCTAAAACCCGCGACATGATACTACCAGCGGTCAGCCAAAATGAACCGCGCAGCATTTGTTTTTTATTATCGCTGCTTTGTTGAGTTGGCGTATTTTCTGCCATCAAAAAACCCTGACTTTCTAATTTTTATATTTTACGTTCTAACCGTTTAATTTTACCGAAGTTCCGCCCCATAAACAACTAAACTGCAAAAGATTACGCTTTCATTGGGTACTTTCTTAGCGTTGCAAATTAATCCGCGCTTTTGTTAACAACTCTAGTAATAATTGTTGTTCACCGGTGGATAACTTGGTGAGCGTTATCTGCCGGGTGATGGCTTCGATTTCTGAAGAAACATCAGCTCACAAATTGGAAAAGGCGTGTTTATTATTACACCCCAGTGTCCGATAAGTGAACTGGCACGAAAAAAAGACGACTCACTTAAGCCGTCTTTATTTAGTAACTCATTTATTTACATTATAATTTTCATTTGCACCTACAATTTTTTCAATCAATGCTTGTGCAGCTTGAAGATGAATTACCAAATCACCAAAATCATCTTGTTGTTCCAAATTCATCTCATCAAAGTTAGTCCCATATTGTTTAATTCTTGTAACATCTTGTGCTAACTGCGACTTTGCAACTTGCGTGAGTTTTGAAAGGGTTCTGATTTCAATTTTGTTACCCTCAATCACTTTACGAGCAAGGTTAATTTGACTAGTCGCCGTATTGGCTCGGCGTGCAATTTTTTGGTTCCTTTTACTAGTAAAAATACCAGTTCCAATTGCAAAAACTATTCCAAGGGGACCAAGAATCATACCAGTTCCAATGGTTGAAGTCGCAACCGTGCCACCCATCGCTACGGTTGCCGCACCACTCCCAATAGCAAGACTAGATAATGCCAATGTATTTGTAGCGACAATTGGAGCTGCAATTATCGTTGCTCCTGCAGACGAGCCGGCCATGATAAGTCCAGAAGCTCCGATACTCGCAAGTGTTCCGCTTCCTAACCAACCAGCAATTGATACTAAGTTAGCCGCAGATGCGCCAGCAATTGTAGTTGAAACAGCATTGACTGCGAACTTTTTTATCAATTGATTGCCAATAGTCAGCCCAAAATTACCGCCAGCCCCTGCAACACCAGTTACCATAAGTGACGTGGTAAGCGGTAGAGTTACTTTTTCACCGTTAGCGTTGATGTATTCAATACCTGGAATTCCAAGAGTAGTTGCCAACGCACTTAATGTTTTTGCGTTCAAAGTCTTGTTCCCTAAAGAAACGTCCAAGGTTGTTCCCTTATCAATTTCTCGATTATCAGTAACTTTGTTAATTTCTTTTGCTAATTCATCAAGGGTATTTCTATATCGATCATCTACACACTTAACATTTTCAACAATTTTTGCTGGTTCAAGTGGAACATCAATCACCTGATTTACGTACTTAATTGCAGAATCAATCGCAAGTTTCATGTATTTTCGGTGTTCAAACAGTTGCTCACTGAGCAAAACTAATGAATTTTGATTATCCTCAAAACGCATCTGTGCATCTTTCATTCGTCTAATTGCGTTGTTTCTTAAATCTTTATTCAAAAAATTGACCATCAGTGGCACCTCCTCCGGGATGTACAAACTTACTTAGCTCATCATGAGTGTGTAGTATTTTATCTTCCGGTACGTTTAATGCACGGGCAAATTCAATTGCAGCTTGCTTTCGTTGTTTTGCCGTACCAACTTCCATTTGTCGTTGTAATTTAAGAAGTTGTTGACACTCTTCAATTACATTTTGAATTATTTTTTTCATCTCTCGATCAATTAACTTGGCATTACGCTGATATTCATTTTCAATATCATTAGCAAACCCATTATCTAATTCATATGTTTTTGTATGCATCAGCTCAATATAAATCACATTAGTTCTAATCACTTTACAAATTTTTTTTAAGTCATTTAGACTGAATTTTGACCAATCCACCTTTTTGAATTGTTTAGGTGATAGTTGAGTGGCAACTATCACCGTATTCGCTATTCCAAGTGATATAGATGTACCAGCGTGCACATATGATGAATTCATCAATAAACCTGTTGTTCCAACAATTGGTCTTAATGAATACCATTTTAACCAATCCACCTTATCTTTGATTAATCCTTCATGATTTGAAAGATAGCTCTTAGCAGGTGGAAGTCCAGGAACAATATCAAAATTTGCTTCGTAACGAACAATATCAATCATCCAAGTTATGTCACTAGCAAAATCAACATCGCCCACTCTTGGACTGCCAAATGTCACAACGTTAATACGCTTACGGTCAACTCCGTGATTCACTAACATCCGTGCGAATATTTGTGCCATTGCTCCGCCCTTACTGTGTCCAGTAATTAATATGCGCTTCTCGCTATTATCAATTTGTTGAAACACTTCCCATAATCGTGAATCGAGTGCTCTTACGGCTTGATAAAAACCTGTATGAACTCTTCCCTCGCCCTCAGCAAACCTGACAAGCTTGATTTTGACATTGTTTTTCCAATCATCCCAACTTTTCGTGCCTTTAAAT